>JBGTCJ010000327.1:0-3129 GCA_041748895.1 Pirellulaceae bacterium | reverse complement strand
GCGGCGGATCGGAGTTTCAACCGGGTGAGTGTCGATGGGCACACCAGCACCAACGATTCGCTCGTGCTCCTGTCGAGCGGTGGCGGCGAACCATTGGGCGGAGAGGACTTAGCGCAGTTCCAGCAGTTTCTCGGCGACACTTGCGTCGAGTTGGCGAAGCAATTGGTCGCCGATGGCGAGGGGGCGACGCACGTGATCGAGATCCGAGTTCGTGGTGCCGCGAGCGACGACGATGCCAATGAGATTGCCCGGATCGTTGGCGAAAGTCCGCTCGTCAAAACGGCGATCACGGGCGGCGATCCGAATTGGGGAAGAATCGTTTCCGCCGCGGGTTACGCGGGTCGCCCGATCGATCCTGCGGGCACGAGCCTCTCGATTCTCGGTGTTCCGCTTTATCACAACGGCACGCCGACTGCGTTAGACGCGGCCCACGTCAGCGGGCTGATCAAGGCCGCCGACACGGTTGTACTCGAGTTGACCGTTGGGATCGGGCCAGGCGCCGCCGTGCGATGGGCCAGCGACATCACCGTGGAATACGTGCGGTTCAATTCCGAGTACACGACCTAACGCAGTGCGGGCGAGCTTGGTTCAGGCGTTTGGATTTTCCCTCGATACCACTGGCGACCGGTTTGAATAACCAACCCGATTGCGGTCAGGGGTAGGGCGCCCCAGAGGATCGCACTGGCGAACGGGTCACGCCCAGCGTGCCCAGTGGCGTTGAGAAGGATGTACATCGTGTAAGCGAGGTAATAGACAAACAGTAGCACTCCCTCCGCACGGGAAATGGTTCCTCGGGTGTAGAAAATCGGAAATGCCGCTATGGCCACGAGTGCCATCACCGGAATATCGACCCACAAAACTTGTTCATCCACGCTGATCCCGCCCGGCGCCAGAATCGATGCCAAACCGAGTACGCCCAACAGGTTGAAAAGGTTGCTACCGACCACGTTTCCGACCGCGATGTCTCGCTCGTTTCGCAGACTGGCGACGACACTGGTCACCACCTCGGGCAATGAAGTCCCGATCGAGACGATGGTCAACCCGATCACCACTTCACTCACACCAAGGTAGTTCGCAAAGACGACCGAACTTTCGACGAGCCAGCTCGATCCGAGGGCGAGCATGGTCATTCCCCCCGCGACTAGCGCGAGGTTCTTAAGCCACTTCATGCCAATCGGGCCACTTTCGGCATCGGCAAGGACCTCGGCCGCCTCGCCCGAGAGAGCCTCGATCCCCTTCTTTCTCGAAAACCAAATCAGACCGGACGTGTAGATGATCAAACCAGCAAACAAGATCGTCCCGTCCAACGCACTGAACTGCCGATCAAAGGCCATCGCAAAGGTCATCAGAGAAACGCCGATCACCAGGGGAAGGTCGAATCGGATGAGTTGTCTTGCCACAATCAGGGGCGTGATGATCGAGGAAAGTCCGAGGATGAACAACACGTTGAATATATTGCTGCCGATCACGTTTCCGACCGAAAGGTCCGCCTGCCCCGAGAGTGCAGCCTTGATCGTGACGGCAAACTCGGGGGCGCTGGTTCCAAACGCGACCACGGTCAAACCGACGACCAGTGGCGAGATGCCGGTCATCACCGCCAAACGAGATGCCCCACGAACCAGCCACTCGGCGCCCAGCACCAGCAGGATCAATCCAACAATAAATAGGAAAATGCTCATCCGTATTCGTCCGGGATAGGGCTGGGCCAGCCTCGAGCGTTGACGAAGCATGGGGTGAGAGTATCAGCAACCGCGTTGATACGATATCGGGCCTGAACGACGCGTATCGGCTAAGATTCATAGCGTTAGCCTTGCTCCTCCCACTTCGCCACGTCACGCCGCGAATGTCAATCCCTTCCGATAAAAGATCGCTTGACACCGCTTCTTTGGAGCCAACCAGTTCTTCGGAGAAGACCGATTTTTTGGAGACGACCAAGATTTCCTCGTCGGACCCGACCACGACACCGGTGGCGGGAAGTTGGGGAATCACGCTCGATCAGCGTTTTCAGTACGAGGGATTGCTAGGCCGCGGTGGTGCAGGGTCCGTGTATCGTGCCTACGATCGCAAGTTTAAACGTGAAGTGGCACTGAAGATTCCGCATCGCGGCTTATCCGAAGGTGGCGAGGTCCGCCGGCGATTCGAACGTGAGGTCGAGGCGAGCGCCCGTCTACGCCACCCTCACATCGTCGCTCTCTACGACTTCATTCTCAACCAGAGCGAAGCTGCGCTGGTAAACGAATTGATCGAAGGCCAAACCTTGGCTCAGTGGATCGAACAACAGGGCGACGGCTGCGACCCGCGGGTTTCCGCGGCTTTGCTGCAACGGATGGCACGGGCGGTGCACCATGCCCACTGCCAAGGCGTTTTGCACCGGGATATCAAGCCCTCGAATATCCTCTTGGACCAACGTCATGCCGATGGGGATCTCCCCTTCCACCCTCGGCTGACGGATTTTGGTGTCGCCCGTATTCTGCACAACGAAACACGAACGGATTCGGAATACCAGCTCGTCGGCTCCGTGCAGTATTCACCGCCAGAGGTGATTTACATGACGGCCGATGCGCACACGCAAGCCAGCGACATTTATTCCCTTGGCGTGGTGCTTTACGAGATGCTCGCGGGCAAGATGGCATTCAGCGGATCGACGGTCGCCGACGTCTTTCGGAGAATCGATCTGGGAGATTTTCCGCCCATCAGCCAGATTCGGCCGGATGTTCCTCGAGACCTCGAAGCGATCGTGCTTCGATGCATGGCTCGGCGACCGATCGATCGTTACCCCACGGCAGATGACCTCGCATCTGATCTGGATCGATTTCTCAAGGGCGCTCCGGTCGATGCTCGACTTCCCGGTGTTCTGGAGCGGGCGGCTCGGATGGGACGACGCCACCCCACGGCCTTGGCCGCTTTGAGCGTCGCCGCGATGGCACTTTGCATCGTCTTCGGCTTGGGGCTTGTGACCTACAAATCGCTCTCGAGGCTCAATCGACAGCTGCAGACGCGCAATGCCCAACTTTCCCAAGCCTTGACCTTCAGTCGCGAAACACATTTTCGCAATGAGCAAATGAGCTACTCGAGCGACATGCGGATGGCAGGCGAGAGGATCGAGGAGGGAAAATTGCGCGATGCTCG
>JBGTCJ010000326.1:0-4703 GCA_041748895.1 Pirellulaceae bacterium | reverse complement strand
CATGAGTGATTCGGACGATGCGCCAGGGCCAGTGGCGGGATCGGTGTCGACCAGTGTCGACCTGACGGTCACTCTGACACTCGACGTTTCGCCGGCTCGGTACCTGGCTAGCGAGGAAGCGGTCAAGCTCAGCGGCGCGATTCGGGAGGCGGTGGTTTTGGCGGCAGGCTCGCGGGGCTTTACCCGAGGATCGATCGGAGTGCTGGTCACCGACGATGATGCGATCCATGAAATCAATAGACGACACCTCGCGCACGACCACGCCACCGATGTCATCAGTTTCGCTTATTTCGCCGATGGCGATTGCGTCGAAGGCGAACTGGCGGTGAGCATCGAGACGGCGCGAAACACCGCGGCTCAGCTCGGTTGGTCGCCCCTCAATGAACTTCTGCTTTACGCCGTTCATGGGACTCTCCATATCTGCGGTTTGGAGGATCACGAGTCAATCCACCGTCGGGAAATGAGGGCCGCCGAGCGGGCCACGCTGGCGCGGTTGGGAATTCGGGATGCGGATCGTTTTTCTCCTGATCGATTCGAATCGACTGATGGGGAGCACACGACAGAATGAACCACACGAGCTGGATGATCTTTTCGGCGATCGGCTTGATTCTCGGATCGATCGGCGGTTTGGGAACCGAATTGCTCGATCGTTTCGCCGGCAGGTCGCTCGAGGCATTTTGTCGTTTAAAGAATCGCCGCGAGCGATTTGGAGCCATACTCGACGGGCACGAATCGGCATTGCGTGCATCGGAGTATCTCCGCGTCATCGGCACGGTTCTGTTTTTGATCGGCGGCACGGCCGCAATCTACCAATCGGCCGATCGGTCCGATGGTGTGCCGGGGAATCAGCGACTGGCCGTATGGTGCGTCGCCGCCGCGGGCGTGATGATGTTCACGCACATGTGGCTGCCGATGGCCGTGGCGCGTTTCGCGTCCGCACCGGTGCTGTTTTATTCTTGGCCGCTGTGGCGAGTCCTGTCGGTCGTCTTGGCCCCTTTGTCAGCGCCCGGCGAGCTGACGGCGATCGTGACACGACGGCTGACCGGAAATGAGAGGGATGAAGACGAAGAGGAGGAGCAGCTCGAGGATGACATCCGGACGATGGTCACGGCGGGTACTCGCGAAGGGTACTTCGGGCCTGGGATTCGTGACATGATTCAAGGTGTCATGGACCTGCACGAGGACACGGTCGCCCACATCATGACGCCACGGAGCGACGTCGAAGCGGTTAGCGTGTCAGATGATTGGCCGACGATCTTGAGGGTCGCCACCGAAACCGGCCGCACGCGCCTTCCGGTCTACGAAGAGAGTTTGGACAACGTCGTCGGTGTCCTATTCGTCAAAGATCTGATTCCGCACCTGAGCAATGGTCCACTCGATGACCTTTCGCTCGTCGATGTGATGCGAAACGCCTGGACCGTTCCGATCGACCAGACGGTCGAGGTGCTGCTGCGTGAATTTTTGCACAGTCGTAGTCACATGGCGATTGTGTTGGACGAGTTTCAACAAACCGCGGGCGTGGTCACGATCGAAGACGCTTTGGAGGAAATCGTCGGTGAGATTGTCGACGAGTCGGACGAGGAGGAGCAGTCGACCATGGACGTCATCGATGCGGACACCGTCCAAGTTGACGGGCGGGTCATGATTGACGATCTCAACGATGAATTGGGTTGGGAATTACCCGAGAGTGACGACTACGAAACGATTGCCGGCTACATCCTCAACCACACGGGAATGATTCCCGAAGACGGTCAGAAGATCCTGATTGATGATCTCGAAGTCGAGATCGTTCGGGCGACCAATCGGCAAATCGAATCGGTGCGTCTGCACCGCACCGCGGGCCAGCGGCGACAGCACGAAACGGCCTAATCTAGCCGCCCCGGATCGTGCACCGCTGATTGTCGATGGGTCGTCAAGCGGCTAGACTCGCGAGGGTGGCGGCGTGGCTCAATTCCTGCCGACACCACCCTATCGATTGCCCGCCCGACGTTGCCTTTCCCCCAGGATTTGACGATGACCACCGCAGTCAGTACTGCCTCGCGTACCGCTCGATTAGTCATTGGGGATAAAGAGGTTGAGCTGCCGATCATCGTCGGAACCGAAGGCGAAGTGGCGATCGATATCAGCAAGTTGCGAGGCGAGACGGGTGCGATCACGCTCGATCTCGGATATGTCAACACCGGAAGCACCACCAGCGCGATCACCTTCCTCGATGGCGAGGAAGGTGTTCTGAGGTATCGGGGATATCCGATCGAAACGCTCGCCAAGCACTGTGACTTTGTCGAAACCGCGTATTTGCTGATCTATGGGGAATTGCCGAGCAAGGCTGATGCGGAGGCGTTTCGAGAGGGCATTCGACATCACACGATGCTTCACGAGGACATGAAGTCGTTTTACAACGGCTTCCCTCGAGATGCGCACCCAATGGCCATCTTGAGCAGCGTCGTGGGTGCGCTCTCCACGTTCTACCAGGATTCGATGGACGTTCATGACCCTCACCAGGTCGAGATTTCCATGTACCGATTGCTCGCCAAATTGCCAACGATCGCGGCCTACAGTTACAAGAAGTCGGTGGGCCAACCGTTTGTCTACCCGAAGAACTCACTGAGCTACTGCGAAAACTTTCTGCACATGATGTTCTCGACACCGGCCGGGGATTACCACCCCGACCCCGATTTCGTCGAGGCGCTCAATCTGCTACTGATCGTCCACGCAGATCACGAGCAGAACTGCAGTACTTCGACCGTCCGCATGGTGGGCAGCAGCAACGCCAACATCTTCGCCTCGATTTCATCGGGAATCAGTGCGCTTTGGGGGCCCTTGCACGGCGGTGCCAACGAGGCCGTTGTCAACATGCTCGAGCAGATCGCGCGGGATGGTGTGAACGTTCAAAAGTATGTCGACATGGCCAAGGACAAATCGAACAACTTCCGCCTGATGGGATTTGGCCATCGCGTCTACAAGAATCGTGACCCCCGCGCAACGATCATCAAGTCGAGCTGCGACAAATTGCTCAAAAAACTGCAGGTCAATGACCCACTTTTTGAGGTGGCTCAGCGACTCGAGGAAGTCGCTCTCAAGGACCCCTACTTCGTCGAACGGAAGCTTTATCCGAACGTCGACTTCTACTCGGGTGTGATCTACCGGGCGCTTGGCATACCCGTGCAGATGTTTACCGTCCTGTTCGCGCTCGGGCGTTTGCCTGGTTGGCTGGCACATTGGAAGGAAATGCACGCTGACGGCAGCCGCATCAATCGACCCCGACAGGTATACACCGGACCCACGCAGCGCGATTTCATCCCCATCGATCGACGATAGACGGTGCGAATGGCTATTGAATGCCGTAGCGTTTTAACCGTTCGCGAAGCGTCGCGCGGTGCATCCCTAGGCATTCGGCCGCCGCGGCTCGGTTGCCACCGCGGCTTTTGAGGACGGCCCGCAGCAGGGCCGGTTCGGTAGCGCGAAGAAATCGTTCGTACAACGGCTCGCTCGACTCGTCGCCTCGTGCGAGCTCACTTAGCGCCCAACGCTCGATCGGCCCGTCTGGAGCGAGTGAGTGTTCTGACGCACCGGTATCGGCGTCTGGACTGTACTGTGCAGGTGGAAAATCGGCGATGCTCAATCGGCGACCGCGAGCAACGACGGCTGCGTGCTCGACCGCGTTTCGAAACTCGCGAACATTCCCGTGCCAAGGACGCTGCTGCAGCTGGGCAATCAACTCGGCATCGACCGCGGCCTCGGCGTGGGGATAGTCAATCACCTGCAGGACGTGCTGGCAGAGCGGCAACAGGTCGTCAAGTCGCTCGCGAAGGGGTGGCAGGTGAATGGAGGCCGCGCCGATGCGGTACAGCAGGTCCTCGCGAAAGGATCCCTCGGCAACCCCCATTCGCAAATCGCGGTGCGTCGCGGCCAACACTCGTACGTCGCAGTCGACCGGCCGAACGTCACCGACCCGCGTGAATTGCCTCTGCTCGATCACGCGAAGCAGTTTGACTTGGGAGGCGAGCGGCAAATCACCGATTTCGTCGAGCAACACCGTCCCGCCTCTGGCCACTTCGAATAGCCCGCGACGATCCTCACTGGCGCCGGTGAACGCGCCGCGAACGTGACCGAAGAGTTCGCTTTCGAGCAACGCGGGGTTGAATGCAACCGGGGCAACAGCGAGATACGGATTCTCTCGCCGCGCACTATGGCGATGCAGTGCCTCCGCGACGAGTTCCTTTCCCGTGCCTGTCTCTCCGGTAATCAAGACCGATAGATCACTATCGGCCAGCAGTGCGATTTGTCGGAATACTCGCTGCATTGCTGAAGAGCCGCCCACGAGGTCTTTCGACTCCCGTTTCCCACGGACTTCCTTCGTGACAGATCCGCCAACGATCGAAGCCTCGCGTTCTGCCACATCCTGCGAGCGATGCAGTAGCGCCTGTTGACAGACGCGAATGACGTCATCCAGCCCAAACGGTTTCGTCAGGTAATCGCTCGCTCCGCGTTGGACCGCCGCGACGGCCGTCTCCAAATCTCCGAAAGCCGTCATCACGACGATCGGGGCATCGGCGGTAATCGTTCGAAACTTTGGCAGCGCTTCGAGACCACTCTCGCCGGGCAGGCGCACGTCCAACAATATCAGTGACACCGAATTCTGTTTGGCAATCGCCAGTCCAGCCTCCGCCGACGAGCCGATCAGGACTTCGTAACCTTGGTCC
>JBGTCJ010000325.1:0-10537 GCA_041748895.1 Pirellulaceae bacterium | reverse complement strand
CGATCCCAGACGCCGAGATACTCATCGATGGGTCTGATTTCGCCGCCAGATCCTGGCCCGTCCAGGAGCGAACAAATTGGGCGAAGATCACGCCGGCAGCAATCAGACCAAAAAGCGAAACGAGGGCAATCATCACGAATTGTTTCGCGCGCTGGCCCGACTCACTTTGCCAAGTCGCCGGGGGAATCATCGGACCTTCCGCCAAACCCGCGTCTGGCGAAGGCTGAACGTCGTCACCCTGGAACGCTCGAGACGGCTTCGCGCCAGCGTTAGCGGGCGAAGAAGTCAGTGACGAATCTAACTCCGAGACCGATGTGCGAGTGATCGCATCACTGTCGACACTATCGGGCAGACCACTGGGAGGGTGAACGGTCACGCGGTCGTTGGCGACTGGCGGCAAGGCATCCCCGCCGTTCGTGGGTGCGCCAATCTCAACCATGGCGCCACACTTTGGACAGGCAGAGATCGAACCGATGAGAGAAGCATTGTTCACCCTCAACCGGCTGCCGCAAGACACGCAGTGGACTGAAAAGGACCTCGTTGTCGGCACGTTCTGCGAGCCCCCGGGGAAAATGAGACGCAGTGGCCTATCCGTGGTCCAATACCCGAAGGTCATCATCCAGTGGGATGGCTTCGCCCGGGATCAGACACGGAATGCCGCACCGAACCGCATACAATCGACTGCGGTCCTCGACGACTAGCGCCGAATCGATCTGTTCCTCGACCAAACCGTCGCTGGCGTCGCGGATCGCCCGGCGAGCGATCCGTTCGTTGACAGCATCAACCAATCGGCCGCTCGCCACCTCAAAAAGCTGACCATCCACAGGACATCGAATCAGATCGAGTAATTCTCTGGCAATGGCGTAGGGAGCTTTATTCATCGTGATGCAGCGTCGCCTCGCGTGACGATCGAATCTTCAGGATTTCTCGAAATTCTCCTCACCATGATACCTCATCAACCAATTTTTGGGACGTTGCGTCTGCTTTGCACTCAGGTCAATCCGCTCACCTTCCGATGAACAATTGTATGCGGAGTCCGCAGATCGGTCCCAGATCGCGCTGTACCTCCAACTTTTCGACGGACATCCATCGGCGAGGAATGCCATGCGGCTGCGAAACTTGCGATCGTGTCAAATTGGTTTTGACCGCCGGTGGGTCACCTGCGTGTTGGCCGCCGCCATTGTCGGCGGCGCCTGCGACCCGGCATTGGACGCGATCGTGCGCGCCGACGACACCTCGGGGTACTTCACCGACCCTGACACTGGGGTTGTCTACCGGAAGGTTGTCCGCACGATCGACAGACCTGTCGTCGAAACTCAGATGCAGTCTCTTGAGACCACCATCTATCGTCCAGAGGTTGTGGTCGATTCGCGTCCCGAGACCCGAACGGTGTACGCGCCTGTGGTCAGCTACGGCTGGGAGCCGCGTCTTCGCAATGGTTGGAATCCGTTCGCCCAACCGACCGTCGTCTACGAGCACGTGCCTCGGACCCACTGGGAAGCACGCAGTGAGACGTACGACCGTCGAGAGACTCGGACAAACTGGATTCCCGAGAAGCAGCGGACCGAAGTTCCTCGCCAGATCGTTCGCATCCAGCGTGAGGAGAAGGTCGACCTCGAACCGGTCGGACGCGTTGCGCCGCAACAGGCCCAACCTCCCGCCTCAACCGAGTCGGCGATCGCCGCGAGACTCCGACCGATTGACCCCAACACAAGAATTTCTCCTTACGCCACGGCCAGTGCCATGCCGGGCGGCACGTCGGAAATTGGAGCAGCGCGACGCAACAGCCTTCAATCGGGAATTCGGGCCAACGATCTCTATCCCTCGTCACCCGGTGGATACTCGATGCCACTGCCGCCGGCGACGCTTCCCGTGGCGGGGCTGCCCTTCGCGCCGCTTTGGCGATGAATGGTCTGAGCATATGAGGATGAGCCAAGCGTATTTGGCCCAGCAGTTGCCCTTCGCGCCGCTTTGGCAATGAATGGTCTGAGGGTTTCTTTCTACGCTGAAGCAACCAGCGGTCACCGCCGCGCGGGCTCCGGTTCGCAGTCGCCGCAACGCCCGCGACAGCGCATCGCAACTTCGCATCTTGTATAGTGGGTGGGTACCATTCCCCTTTCACACGAAAGCCCAGCATCGCGAACCCATGAATGCAGTTGGAGGCCAAGCTGAACTGCGCCTGTCGATGGCTTCTCTGGACGATGCTTCGTTGCGAAAACAAATCGCCCAATGGGTATCGGGCCTTGGACCGGATCGCGATTCAACGTTGCAGTGGCCCTTGGTTCAAGTTGAAGGTGCCGCGGGGCAACATGCGGCGCTGATGGCTTTGGACGTCGAGGCGCGATTGCACATCGATGGCCCGCTGGGCGATTACGCGCTCAGTTACCTCAGGCGGTGTGACGCGAGAATCGACGGTGATGCCGGGAACGGAGTCGCCGAGGGGATGATCAGCGGAGTGGTGCGGGTAAGGGGTAACGCGGGCTGCGGTGCCGGTGTTGCCATGGTTGGCGGGACGCTCGCGATTTATGGTTCCGCCGGCAACTGCCTCGGCGCGGCGATGCGGGGTGGCGAGATTTTCGCTCGTGGCGACGTGGGCGCCGACGCAGGCGTTTGCTCTCGCGGAGGGACGATGGTCATCGGTGGCGATTGCGGACCTCGCTTGGGCGAATCTCTGAGCAAGTTGACGATCTTCATTCGTGGTTCAGCGCAATCGTTGGCCGACGGGATGGCCGAAGCACCTCTGCGAAAGCGAGACGAGCTTCGGCTCGGACTTCTGCTAATCAACGCCGCCATTCGCGGTGACGCGAAGGAGTTCCGTCGCGTGCTGCCAAAGGCCGTTCTCGAAGCTCAATCGCTTGAATTGAAAGGGGAGGTCCGTCCGAATTGGCGATGATTCAACACGCGACGACTCAGCCACGCCTGGATCAACTCCGCTTGACACCTCCCCCCTCCGATCGGTTTGAGCGGCGCGGAACACCGGTTGACTTGACCACACGCATTGCCGTGCATGATGTCGCGGGTCGTGTCACCCATGAAGCCACGTTGCCACTGCCGTTGGTCTGGCTCAATCCGCCCTGGTACCTGAGCGACATCGAACGATTTCGTCGTGTCGCAAGAGTCGCTGCCGATGCGGGACTGATGGTTTCGGCACTTTGGCTCGAATTGGTGAGCAGCCGTCCCGATTCGGCACAATCCTTTGTTCCGCGTCTGGCGACTCATCGCCCCGATCGGGCGGGGTGGACATTTCAAGACTTTGAGGATCCCGCAGTGATCGAGCTGCGGATCGGGCAACCGCGAGACGCTCACGGCCGCTTCGCTCATCACGCTTCTCAGATGGCGATTTGGAACCGTCCCGATGGCGATGCCAATCCTAATGAATTCACCGCCGCGCCGGCCGCATACTTTCCGCCCGACTGGCCAAACCTCGAGGCCATGTCTCGCAAGGTCATGCAGATCCGCCAACTCTCATCGGCAGCCATTCTGGTCTCGTTCGACTCTTCCAGTTTGGATGCCCTTCTGCCTGCGGTGATCTCATCCCGCGCCGATGGCGCGCTGATTCGCTGCACAGGAGATCCGGTCGAAACGCTGCACCGCGCTCGAATGGAACTCGATAAGCTCGCGGCTCACGAACGTCCGGTCATCTGGTTGGCCGCCGATTCGCTTGATGCTGAGTCGTGCGTCAAATGCATGGCGCTGGGGAGCCAAGGTTTTGCCGTTGATACTTGGGCGAATCGGTGGCTCTTGGATGACGAATCCGAGATGTTGTCTCGCGCCGAGCGGGCGGCCCTGAGCCTAGGCACGACCTACCATGAAAACGCGATGCCAACCTGGGAACTGCGAATCCGAACCGCGATCAGCGAATTTTCCGAGCAGCTTCGAGGCCGAATCGAGTCGCTCGGTGCTCCAGCGCCCGGGAAGTTGAAACCCGAGCACGTCGAACGTGTTTGATCACGAGCCGTCACTGGGCAACCTTAGCATCCGAAAAGCCGGTTCGTGTCTTCGCAGGTGATTCATCAGCGATCCCAATACTGGGCGACCTTACTCTTGAGGAACGCAGCGCTCCGCTGCAATTGCTCGATTCCGTCGACGCCATCTTCGATACTGATCCATCCATCGAAGCCGACGCGTCGTAGTTCCATGAAGATGGCATCGTAGTCGTTGAGACCCTTGCCAATCTCCCCGTGTCGCAATCGCTTTGCGTAACCCATCGCACCACCCTCCTCACGTCGCAAGTCTTCGAGCGTGCCCTCCACCAAGTAACGATCACTAGCGTGCATCGTGACCACCCGGCGCGAGACGCGTCGAAGCAATTCGATCGGGTCATCTCCTGCCAGGTAGGCGTTACTGGGATCGAAATTGACACCGAAATGAGGATCGTCGATTCGATCTACCAATTGGCAGAACACTTCCATCTTTTGGGCAAACTCGGGAAACTCCCAAAAGTCGTCCTTGTAATGGTTTTCGATGATCAAGGTGACTCCCCGGCTCTGGGCATCGGGAAGACATTGGCGGATCGAATCGACGGCCAAATCGATGCCCTGTCGGACGCTCAACTCTGGGCGCCGCTGGCCGCTAAGCACACGACAGTATTCGCCGCCAAGGGCGTGAGTCATTTCGATCCAGTGTTTCTGTTTGGCGATCTCAATCTTGCGAAACTCAGGATCGGGATGAGTAAAGTCGGGAGAGCAGCAGAGCATTGGGATTTTCATGCCCTGATCCGCCACCGTCTGACGAAGTTGCGGCCAACGCGCCGGTTCCGCCAACTCCGAGAACCCGGCGTAAAACTCGAGTCCCTCGATGTCGAGTGTTTTGGCCAGCGTAACCCACTGAGCCACTGTCATTGAGCCGTCCTGGCAGAGGGAATGCAAGTAAGCTTTTGGGAACGCGGCAATGCGCGGCATGGTGAGCGGTCCTCGGTTCCACGGATAGAAGGTTAAATCAACGGATCGGAGAACGGCAGCGACTATCGGTCAGGTCGGCTTCAATACGCTCTTGACGATCTCACCGGCATGCATCCTCTCGAAGGCATCGTGCCATTGATCGATCGGCCAAATACCACCGATGATCGGCTGGACGTCCAAGCGTCCGCTGGCCAAAAGCGAGATCACACGTTCCCAGATCGACCAGTGGTGGCTGAAACTGCCTTGCAACGTGACATTTTTCTGAACCAACGGATCGAGGCTGAAACCGAGAGGCTGCTTGCCCCAGCCCACTTTGCTGATCCATCCAGCCGGCCGCACCAAATCGATCGCGATTCGCAACGTGCTGCTCACTCCCGCAGCATCGATCACGCCATCGCAACCAAGGCCGTCGCGATCACACGCCCAATCCATCGCGTCGCCGATGATCACATCACAACCGTAGCATTTCGCAATTTCCAAGCGATGCCGATCGGCCTCGAGTCCGACCAGGGCGACTTCAGCACCGCACAATCGAGCCACGGCCGCGGCAAGGATTCCGATCGTGCCAGGCCCCAAAACCACGACCCGGTCGCCCGGCTCGATTCGAACATTCCTGACCACCGCGTTGTAGGCGACACAGCACGGTTCGGTTAAGCAGGCAATTTCGAGTGATAAGTGGTCCGGAACGCGATGCAGAATCCGCGCGGGAACTCGCACGTAACGGGTCATCGCCCCATTGACCCCGTAGCCGAATCCACGGCGATTCGGGTCGAGATTGTAGAGTCCGCGGCGCGACATCGGATTGGCCTCGTCGATAATCGCCGCCGTCTCGCTGACCACACGCTCCCCGGCCTTCCAACCATCGACTCGCTCGCCGACCTCAACGATCCGTCCGCTGAACTCGTGACCCAACACAACCGGATACTGAACCGGCCACGAATGATCGCCGGTCCACTGGTGCAAATCACTTCCACAGACACCGACGGCGGCAACCTCCAATAGCACGTCGTCGGCGCCCAGGACCGGCCGCGCGATTTCACGCAATTCGACCGAATGCTTTTCGGGAGCGTAATTAATCACCGCCGCAGATTTCATGGCTTCATGGCTCCGTGATTGCGGGTCGATGGATCGCGTCACAAATCAAACGCAATGAAGACTCGAGGTCGCCCTCGGCCGTCTTGAAAGAATCAGCATCGATCGTCAACGGTGCCCCAAGCACGACCAAGGGGGCGCCGAGCGACGGGCACGCGATCGCCTGTTCCAACGACAAACCGCCCACAGCTTGAACCGGAATGCTCACCGCCGCGACGACATCCCGCAATTGGTCCAGTGGGCTAGGCATGCGAAGTCCCCGTGCCGCGATACCGCGACGCTCGTCGTAACCAATATGGTGAACCACGAAGTCACAACCCAAGTCTTCGATGCGTTTGGCTCCTGCCACCATATCGGGGCAAACCATGTTGTCGCCCATAACCCTGACCCCAAAGTCGCGACCGGCTTGGACAACGCAACGAATCGTTTCATCATGGGCCCGGGCCATTACCACCACATGCGTCGCACCCGCGCGAGCCATCATCTGGGCCTCCAAATAGCCGCCGTCCATCGTCTTCAGATCGGCAACAATGGGGACACCGGGAAACTCGCTTCGAAGCGCCCGAACTCCGTGCAAACCCTCGGCGAGAATGAGAGGGGTGCCCGCTTCGAGCCAATCGACACCTGCCCGGAGTGCCATCCGCGCGGTCTCCAAAGCTTCCGCGATGTTGGTCAAGTCGAGTGAAATTTGAACAATCGGTTTCATCGCAGGGCGTAACGACAAGGAGGTCACGGGTCGGGCGGCCAGAGCCACGATGGTAACCGATCCGGACCGCCGTTTGGGCTAAGGGCGCGATAGTAACCAGCGGACAACCGGAATGCTCAGGCTATTCCCCGCCATCGCCCACCTTCGCTTCAGTGACACCGTTTCCGGCCAAGAGAACGGCATCGAAAACCCGAGCAGATGGAGAATCTCGTCGGGCGCGAAGAATCGGGCCCCGCCGTCTTCAAGGCGAAGAAAAGAACCACTTCGCACCGGCATCCTCGAGTAACTGCTCGTGAAGCAGGAGGCGATCACTGTTGGCGAGTCACGATCGACCAGATCGATCGCGCGCGGGTAACGCCGTAGCCACTCATCGGGAACTCTCAAACGAGCGTCTGAGTCGTTGGCCGCGTTGACGTAATCCCGCAACTCCGATGGCTGGTGAATCACCGGAGGACGCGGGGCGAGCGGATCGAGGGAAGCCAGAAGGTAAGTCCTCAGCCTTCTCATGGGGACTCCCCATTGAGTCGGGCAAAGGAATTCCCACACGACGTCGAAACCCACGCATCGCAGGTGCTGCTCCACCCACCTTCCGGTCATTGAGGTCGAAAAGGGTGGGACATTTTCAATCATTATCCTGCGAGGCATCTCGGCCCCTGGTCGGACTTGTCCAATCAGCGAAACGAGGGATCGAGTTCGCAGATCCTGCAGGTCCTGCTGCTTGCCCTTTCGCGTGAAAGGAAGGCAGGATGGGCTGAGCCACCAAACGTCCGCACGGAGCCGCGTGAGGTCAACCGATTCGATCTCGGCCGCGAGCCTGCGGTGCGTCGGAAAACGCAGGGCGTAAACGCCCAACACGGCTCGATCGATATCGATCGCCGCGACGACGTCCCACACCGCGCCAGAACCTGTCTCACCCGGCGACGCGTTTCCAGCCAAAGCAGACGCGGCTTCCGCAAATCCTCCAATGCCGCAGTAAAATTCGAGGCAGGTGCGTTGAGCGGAGCCGTTCATTTTCGCCGAGCGCTTGGGTCAATTCGGTTGCTCTTTGCGAAGCGTCATCAAATACTCGACGATGTCGACCAATCCCTGCTGTGTCACCATATGGTGAAGATTTTCCGGCATGATCGATTTTTCACTGACGCGAATCTCTTCGATTTCGTCTTTGTCCAGCGCGCGGTCAATCGCATCGACCGTTCGAATGGTGATCGATTCTTCGGTCTCGGTCACCTTCAGGCCCGAGATGACTTGCCCCGAATCGAGCAGCACCACGTGATTCTCATAGTTGTGGCTGATTCCGGCGCTCGGGTCGAGAATCGACGTGTACATCGCCTCGCGTGACAATTTGTCGCCAATCTCCGATAGATCGGGGCCCACCGACTTCCCAAACCCGCGAACGATATGGCAATTGGCGCACGTTCCCGTCGTGCGGTAGAGCGTTTCGCCATTGTTGGTATCGCCCCTCAGCTTGGCGAGTTGATCCAACGGAGGCAGTGGTGGCCGATCGCCCGAGTCGGGCGGCGGTAGGAGGGTTGCCGCTTCCTGAACAATGGAGGCATCGTCGCTTCGTGAAAGCAGGCCTCCGGCCAAGAGCTTCGTATCGGCGGGCAATTTGGACTGACTAGCAAGCCTCAACAATCGCCGCGCCCCGCCTCGCGAGCGCGCCAATCCGCGAACCGCCTCGGCGCGAAGCTCGTAAGGTCGCAATTCATCTGACGTCCAGCCGACCAGGAGCCGATGCGACTCCTCGTTACCCACCGCTCCGAGACGTGTCACGAGACGAATCGCCGCGCTAGGCGGGCTCGATTCAAATGCCTCGAGCAGCGCCGACGTCCCCTTGGGCGATTCGAGCAAGAGACTGAGCGCTTCGACAGCCGTCGACGCATCATCGGACTCGAGTGCGACCTCCAGCCACTGGCCACTAGCCGCTGCGGGCCGAAATCGCTTGACCAACTGGAGGACCTCTTGAGTGCCCTTCAACCGTGCAATGTGACGATCGACAGCGTCGGCGACTGCGTTGGTAATCAGAGATTCGGGGTCACGAATCCGTTCGAGTGATCTCACAATGATCGCGTCGCGACGCCTCTGATCTGCCTCGTCGGTGTACCCGGACGCGAATGCCTGATTGACAAAAGCGGCGGTTAGTCGCTCGGTTCGCGTGTCGAGCGAATGAAACTCGAGTGCTCGAAAGTAGCGATCCGTTTCGCTCAGTCGCAGCGATGGGTCCCCGATCTGCATGACCACCGCGGCGGCTGCCTCAGGAGCTCGCAGCCGCCAGAGGATATCGTTCATCGATTCGTCGCTCCCGCTGGCGGCGGTTTCACCCATCAACGCCGCGTAGCACTCACTGGGTCGTAAATCGGACGCCAACCCAAGTGCCTCCAGATACCATCGATCCTCGCCATCGTATTGGCTTGCGAGCTTTGCCCACAAACGAGGCATTTCGGGACCACGGAGAAAGCGGAGCGCGATCAAGGCTTCGCGGCGGACCGCAGGCGACGGGTCTTCAGCGACTATCGACAGATACGTGCTCGCGTCGAGCTCCAGCTGGCGCATCAGCCGAATGCCCGTGATTCGCAAGTTCGGGTCTGGATCCGCGAGCGCCAGTCGCACGAAGTGATCTCCACGCCCGTCGATCTTCCCCAGCAGCCAAAGCGCGCGGGCTCGAAACCTCGGATTCGGATCAGCAAATAAAGCCAGCAGATCGGATTCGGCCTCCGCTCCCATTGCGTGCAACGCGAGCCATGCCTTGGCCCGAACCGACAGGGCGGGATTTCGAAGCGCGCTCGTCGCGCCACTAGCCGTGGAGTAGTCAAACGTGGGGACGCGGTAGCCAACGCCAGGTGGCGCGATCCTAAATAGGCGCCCGCGGGCAATGTCTTCCTGGCGGTGTCCACCCACACCCGGATCGTACCAATCCGTCACGAACAACGATCCATCGGGAGCCGCACAGACATCAACCGGACGGAACCACTTGTCGACCGTCCCGGTGACCATCGGTTCGATCTCGGCGGTGTAGCCGGCACCACTGGCGGTGATCGGGTAAGCTCGCACGACGTTCGGTCCCGGGTCGCAGTGAATCACTTGGTTTTGGAAACGCCGCGGCAACAGATCACCTTCGTAAACACATATCCCGCTCGGCGATCCCGCGCCGGTTTGGAGCACATTGGGAATCACACCGGGGTCATTGAGATGCCAATGCTGCAGCGGTATTTCCTTTTCTTGATTGATCCTTGGTGCCCGCCAGCTCGACCCATCGGTCTCACTCAAGTAACCGTAGTTTCCATGCTCCATCACGAAATTGATACGCGTTCCTCGGTTTCCATCGTCGTCATTGTCGCTCTGCCACAGGGTCCCGTATGAATCAACCGTGATCTCCCAACTGTTGCGAAAGTTGTGGCCGAGTACCTCAAACTCGCTTCCGTCGAGACTGCAGCGAAAGGGCATGCCTCCGCGGAACGGACTTCCATCATCGACCACCGGCCGTCCATGGATGTCGATGACCGTGTTTCCCTCAGCATCCTTGACCTGCTTGCCTGTATTCCCAAAGTTCCAATACAGCTTGCCATCCGGGCCAAAAAGAAAGGTGTGCGCGGAATGGTCATGCTGTGGTATACCCGTCTCCGAGAACAAAAGTTCTTTGCGATCCGGAATGTCGTCACCGTTGTCGTCAGTGAACCGAAAAACGTTGGGTGACGCCGTCACGATCACCTGATTTCCGATCACGCACAAACCCATCGCCGAATCGATGTCGGATCCCTGATAAAACGTTTTCACATGGTCCATCACCCCGTCGCCGGTTTTGTCTTCGAGGATAAGGATCCGGTCACCCTCGGGTCGC
>JBGTCJ010000324.1:0-12024 GCA_041748895.1 Pirellulaceae bacterium | reverse complement strand
CGACCCGGCGGAGAGCATGGGCTCCAGGCCGCGCACGACGGCGCGGGTGTAGAGGATGTGCCCGCCGTCTTCCCAGGGATGCACGCCGTCGCTGGAGAAATACCACACACCGCTGTCGTCTTTGGGCTGGTGCGGCTGGCCGCGTCCGCCGAGCATCACCAGCTTGCCTTCCCGCTGCAGGCGGGCCACTTCGACGCCCATGTGAATCGTGGGGATGCCATAGTGCGCGGCCACTTCCTCCATCGCCCGCGCCGCGTTGGGATACCGGCCCTGGGCCAGATCGTCCTCCATCTGGCCTTGCATGATCGTATAGACGAAACAGATGTCGGTGCCCGGATTTGCCCGCCGGGTTTTGCGGACGATGCCTTCGATGGTTTTGTGGATCTGCTCCCGGGGTTTGAGGGAGTCGTTGACGGCGAACTCGACAAAGAGCAGGTCGGGCTTGTGCACGAGGACGTCCGATTCGACACGAAACACGCCGAGGTCGGAACCGGTGCCGCCGATGGCCGCTTCGATCTCCTCCACCTTCGCCTCGGGATAGCGCTGTCGGAACCAATCCAAGGTCTGCACCCGCCAGCCCTTCTGCGCGGTGATGCTGCCGCCGAGGTAGCCGATCTTCACGCTCTGGCCGGCGGCAAGTTTCGCCGCCACGTTCGGCAGGCCGCCGCGAACGGTGAACTCTGACGCGGAACTCTCCGCCTTCGCGCGCATCTTCGTCACCTCGACCTTGAGATTGGTCACGTCAAAGACACCGCGCGCCCCGACAAAACCGAAGATCAAGGCGACCGACTCGTCGCGGGGGCCGACGGGGAGGGTGAATTCGTGTGTCTTCCACGACTCGCTGTCGGGGAGCGGACCGAGAAGCCTCCGCGGGGTCTTGATGAAAAATCCGCCGCTCCCGGCCTTGCTGCGCTCCAGCGTGGGGGTGCGGTATTCGACCGTGACCTTGAGCCTCTCACACTCCTCGCCCAGCACGGGGAATTCGACGGCGACGGCGGTGGGCATCTGATGGCTGTAGGCACCGCGTTCCCACGAGCGCTCCGGTTCCTTCAAGTCGGGATAGGCCACGCGCGACGCGGCGGTAAAGTCTCTCATGCCTCCGGTTTCGCTGGGTCGTGCCAGACCGGCGTAGGCATCCTCCGCGCCGCTGGTGACGCGCAAATACCTGCGGTCCTCCTCCGTCAGCAGTTCGACCTTGGGCGCACGGCCCACCTTCGGCAGCCGCCAGCCCGTCGGTGTTCCATCCGGACCGGACGTTTGCATCGTCAGGCCCGGCACGATCACCGTCTCATCGGCTGCGAATAAGCGCGGGACGCAGCAGCAGGCCATGAGGCAGAGCAGCGTAGTGAGGGAGCGTTGGAGGAGTCGGGGTGAAGACATGGGATGGTGCCTGAACTAGGTTACTCCATTTTCTCTTCGTGCGTCCGGCTTTCCGTCGGGGGAACAGCGCAGTTCGATGCAGACGGGGGAGATGAGTTCTGGCAAGTCACGGCGCGGAGGGTTTTGAGTTGAGATCTTTACCAAGGACGGTCCATCCGTCCACGCTGATTTCTCCGTTCACGCCGCATTGGAATTTCAGCTCCCCCGGACCGACGGACTCGCCGGTGGCCTTGTTTTCGTAGCGGGCGGTGTCGCTGACGTTGACGAGACTGTTGTTCTCCATCGCCATGCGGCCACTGGAGTCGTCGCGGAAGAGCGGGCGCGGGGTGCCCTCGCATTCGACGAGATTGTCGGCGAAGCGGAAGGTGGTGAAGTCGCAGTCTTTGTGGAAGCCGAAGAGGCCCTCCGTGCGCGGTGTCGACGTGGTGCGGGCGATGATGTGGTTGTGGTGGATGTCGAGTCCGGCGAAAGGGCCGTTGATCCAGATGACGCCGCGGCCGGGATTGCTGACGAGGTTGTGGTAGAAGCTGGCCGGGCCGGGCGAGCCAGCTTTTCCGAAACCGCTGATGAGGTTGCCGCCGTCCTTGGCGGGATCGAAGTCGAAGAGGTTGTGGGAGATTTCGGCGCCGTTGCGGCTGAACTCGATGGCGTAGCTGCTTTTGAAGAGGTTGTGGTGGATGTGAAAGCTGCGCCCGCTCTCCGGCACGCGGCCGCCGGCGTGTTTCGGGATGGAGACAGTGCCATAGAGGACGTTGTGGGAGATTTCGACGTCCTCGTCGTTTTCGTGGGCGAACTCGATGGAGAAGTTCACCTCGATGGTGTTGTGGTGGATCTTGACGCGTTTGCCCTGGCGGCCTGTGATGCCGTAGTAGTGAAGATGGTTCTCCGAGCGGGTTTCGAGGAAGCGGTTGTTCCAGATTTCGGTGTCCTCGGTCCAGATGCAGAAGATTCCGCCGCCGACGGTGCCGCCGGTGAGCCCCGGCTGGCCCCTTTGCCAACGCTGTCCGGTATTGACGAAGGTGCAGTCGTGGACCTTCGCGCGCGTCAGCGAGTAGGTGCGGATGCCGCAATAGAGGAAGTCCTCAATGTGCAGGTCGTGCAGCGCGATGTCGACATTGCCGCTGCCGAAGAGGGCCCCGTGCAGTTGTGGTCCAGTGATGGTGAGGCCGGAGATCGCGATGCCCTCGGCCTTGTCGGCGAGGTGGACGAGGTAGCCACTGCGGTCGAAGGCTTTCCGGTTCGTCTCCGGGTCCGGGAGCGTGACGGGGTTGCCGTGCCACTCCGGCGCGTTGGTGAGGATGGTCTGGCCGATGCCCGCGCCGCGCAGAGTGGTGCCGGATTTGAGAACGAGAGGCTCCCGCAGCTCGAAGCGCCCGGCGGCGAGTTCGATGACGGTGATTACACCCGCGGTGGCGTCCGCGGCGGCAGCGGTGATGAGATCGGGGACGTTTTCGACCGGCTCCGCTCTCAGGGGCGCAGTGGAGAGCAGGCAGGCGAGCAGGCATGGCAACAATCGAGGCAGAGGTTTCATGGGATTCGGGTTCAGGATCGGACAGGTCTGGACGGCGCCGGCGACCGTCATTCTAGTAGGGACAGTGCGAAAGGCGCAAACTCAAAAGGGGATGAACAGGGTCTGACCGGGGACGGAACCCTGCCGGGCCTAAATGATCGCAAATCCGCCTCCACAACCCAAAACCCTTGACGCACAAGGGTTCAAATTAGCCAAAGATGGATGAAATCCACCCCTTCATCCCCCTGAACCCCCATCATCCCTGGGCCGTCGGTGACTCGGGCGCGGGAGGGCCGGAAAGCAAATCCCTTTCAGTCAACTCGCAGATTGATTCGCATAAAATACAGTCGCTCAATCACAATTTCTCGAACTGTGTTCTTTTCCCAATGTTGAGAGTAGGGATGTCACACAAAAGTGTCCGCCAGTTTTTAGCTTTTCTGCTCGCTCCAATGTTGCTGGGATGCATGCATACCTCAAAGGCGGCAGATCCGCAGAAGGAACCACAACTGCGAACCGTCACGATCGCGGAGCGCGAAGATTCGACCAGCCTGCGCACGCCGAGTCTGGCCATGACCAAGGAGGGCACACTGCTGGCTTTCTGGCAATTGCGCAAGGGTGGCGAAAGCGGCGGTGACTTTCCGGAAGAGGCGGACAACGTGGTCTGTCGCAGCACCGATGGCGGCGCGACATGGAGCGAACCACAGACCATACTCTCTCATCCAAAGGTGGATTACCATGGCGGGCCTGTGGTGGTCGACCGCATCACAGGAGCGATCTTCAAGTTCGCGCGTTCCCACGATGGCACGGCCAAGGCGGGGGAAGGCTGGCGAGACAATTTCGTGTTGCGCTCCGATGATGATGGAAAAACTTGGATGCGGCAGGTGCTGAATGTGACCAACGAACGGGCCGAGAAGCGATTCGGTCCGGGCAATGGTGGCCACGGAATTCAGCTCAGCGACGGCACCCTCATAGTCCATGGTGGATACTGGCGCGAGAAATCTCTGAGCCTGTGCCTTATCGAAAGCCGCGACCACGGTGTAAACTGGCAATTGACCCCGAATTCGGATGCGGATTACGCCCACGTGGAGTTCTCCATCGCGGAGACCGCCCCCGGCAAGGTTTATCTCAACATTCGTGAGAAAGGCAGGCCGGAAAGGCCGTTCACCGTCATTGAGCCGGGCCGCACCCCCATCGCCGCTCTCGAGCCGACCGTTGGGCTTCCCGCCAGCCGCACCCATGCGGGGATGACCAAGCGGGGAGAGGGAGACGAAGCGCGCCTTTATTTGTCAGCGCCGACCGGGGGGAGCGGTCAATGGCTCGAGCGTCGCCGCGGCCTGACGCTCTTCCGCAGCGACATGGAGGGCCGGGTTTTCGAAATGGTTCTAATGCTTGAGCCGATGGTCTCCGGCTACTCAGATTTGGTGGTTCTACCGAACGGCGATCTTGGTTGCCTCTACGAATCCGGGAAAAGAGCACCGGGCTTCGAGATGCGTTTTGTCAGGGTGCCTCAGAGCATGCTGTAGTATGGTTTTCGATTCATGAGTGACTCGATCGGCTACTGGCGCGACAACACCAATGTGCCGAACATCAGCTTCGACGAAAAGGAGATCGCGCCCTCCACGAAGGGCGGTCTCGCGCGCGATCTGGGCGCGGAGCAGGATGTTTGGGCGCTCATGCGCGGCGGCGGGCAGGGCAAGGAACCGGAGAACGAGCAAGGAGAGGGTGACGGTGTGCTTGCGGTCGGGGTTGAGGTCGTTGGCGAGCAGTTGCCCGTCGAGCCGCCCCTTGTCGTTTTGCGCGGCTTTTTTCAGCAAGCGCTCCTGAATGCCCTGGTCCTTGTCGTTCACGGTCACTCGTATCCGGCCGGACGAAGGGCCGATCAGCTCGAAGGTGCCGAGGTAGCTGCCCGTGAAGCGAATCGTGGCTTTGGCACCGGGTTGGGCGCTGGTCCAGATTTACGGGAAGCGTCGCTGATGGTGGACGGCCCAGGGATGGTCCGCCGGCAAGACCCGCCAGTCGCCCTCCGATTGCGCCGCCTCGCCGAAGGGAATCAGTTTTGCGTTACCACACGCCTAAGACAGCCAGTAGTCTTGGAGCACCTTATCGGCGATGTCCTGGATAACGCTGTGTTCTGTCTCGGCGTTTTCGTGCCGGCCATCGACGAGAAGCGTGAGTGTTTCGTCGGACAGCCAATCGAAGGACAGCGGATCGAACGGGGCATCCCACGCATCGCCATCGCCGGCCGGCAGCCTCTGTGGCTGCTGGTGGGGATCCCAGCTCATCGACGCGGATCGGACGTCAATTGGCGGTGGGAGCATCGACGTGATGGGCACCACCCTCAGATTCGGATCGGTTCCCCACCATTCTCCCTCAGCCAGCCATTCCCCCTCAGCGACGGGCGCTCGTGCACGCCGCGCTAGTTCATTGGCCACGACGAGCGCATCGAGTAGATCCACGAACTGGTCACCGTTGACGTCGTAGAAGCGTTGCGGCTGCTCATCGGCTATCGCTTGAACCGGGATCTTGTTGCCACCGCCCTCACGTACCCACCGCGAGATCCGGTTGGCGATCAGTAACGAGTCGAGCTGCGTCACCGTGAGGCTTGCGTTGACATCAAAACGATCGGCAGGATTCTGCAGGAGACTGCCCACGACGTGGATGGTCACCGTTGCCACATTGCTGGTGCGGCCCGTGAGGTCATCGATCGTGTACTGGAATGACTCGGTTCCGACGAATTGACCGTCCGGCGTGTAGCGAACGGCTCCATCACCCATCATTTCGACCGACCCGTGAGTGGGATGTTGGACGATGAAGATGCTGGTCAAGTCGAGTGAGCCATCGGGATCGAAATCGTTTGCGGCGACGTTGATCTCAACCACGTGATGAATGAACGTGCCTGCCGAGTCGTCTCCAGCGATCGGCGGCGCGTCGACAACAATGGTGAGGGTCGCCTGTTCACTCTGCTGGCCCAGGTTATCACCGACGGTCAATCGAACCAGATCAACGCCATGGAAGCCGGGTCGCGGCGTGTAGAGCAATGTCCCATCGGGTCGAACCACCAAAGTTCCATCGGAGGGTTGTCGGGTGATGAAGATCGACGCCGGGGTCACCGTGCCATCGACGTCATCGGCAAAATCCAATGGGCGAATCACCTGCGGCACACCTGGCAATAAATCCGCGGTGAAAGACTCGAGCGTGGGCGCGTCGTTGATACCGGCGACGTCGATGGTGATGGTAGCGACGTTACTCAGCAACCCCGCGGCGTCCACGATCCGGTAGGTGAAGGTGTCCGCGAGCGTTTGACCGGGGGCAAGAGCTTGCAGGGTGGGTGAGAAACGAGGATCGTATTCAATGCGTCCCTGCGAATTGAACCGGATCGCGGCGCCAGCCGATGATTGCGCATCGAGGCTGGTGATCGTAAGGAACTCGTTCGGATTGGTGATCAGATCCGGATCGACCGCGACCGCAAAAATGGTTTCTTGACCGATGGTGGTCAAGTTGTCCTCGTCGCCGGGAAGGGTGAGATCACCAGCGATTGGCGTGTCATCGACTTCGGTGATCTGGATGGTCAGCAGAACTGCTGCGGCGCGTTCGCCCTCGCTATCCACCGCGACGACCGAAACGACGGCGGTTCCAACCGCATCATCGGCGGGAGTAAAGGTCAGGAACCCATCGGGTGAAATGGCCGGTTGGACCGCGAAGAGTGCCCTAGATGCTTGCGGCACCGTGACCTCGAAAGATACGGTTTGCCCATCCATGACTTCGTCGAGCGGCCCCGGACTGATATTCGTCGCGTAGGGAACCGGCGACGTGTAGGGCCCCGAGTCTTCCTGGACGGTCACATCCGCACCCGGCGTGAACGTCGGCGGGTCATTAACCGGCGTGACGTGAATCGTGAAGGTTACTGCCGAAAGACTCGTGTTGAGCTCCAGCGGCGGTAGGTTGGCACCATTATCGACTGCCAGAATCGTGAAACTGGCATTTCCGTTTGCGTCGGGCGCCGTGATAAAAGTCAGAGTCCCGTTGGGCGAGATGGTTGGCAACTGGCTAAACATCCCTGCGGGGTTTCCGGCTACCGGGGTCACCAGAAACGACACGCTTTGGCTTGCGAGCTCATCGATCGCCGTCGTGGGTCCTGCGAGGATGCCAGTGACGAACGCGGGCGAGATCGTCTGACCCACAGTCGGAGTGGTTTCGGCATCTTCGAGCACCGTGATCGAAGTCTTGGCGGTGAACTGGGGGCGATCATTGAGCGCCGCGACGGACAACGTGAAGGTCGTGGTTGCGATGCGGAAGTCATCGACGGCATTGCCATCGATGTCGAACGTCGTTCCGTCGTCAATCACGGTGTAGACCAAGGTATCGATGCCGTTGAAGTCGGCTCGCGGGATGTATTGCAGTCCGACAAGGACGCCGGATTCAAACCGCGGAGTGATCGATCCGCCTGCCGTGGTCGTCGTGGGCAAGGGGATCGCTAGCGACAACGTTTGGTTGCCCCCGGGTATTCCTTCAGCCGCCTCATTGGGAGGGCCAACATCGAAAACGTCCAATAAACCCGGGATCGGCCCGCTACTCCGCAGCGGAAGCAAGAGCGGGTGGACGACCGCCACGCCGGCTTGATCGACTAGTGCGTCCTCGTTGAGTGTGTAGACGACGGGGTCCTCGGTGTTCAGCCGCGGCGGATCGTTTACCGGACGAATGTGAATCGTGATCAACGTCACGGCGGAGATCGCGATGTCACCTCGCGAGACGTCGTCGGGACCATTGTCGACCAATCGGACTTCGTAAACGACGCTTCCGACGGCGTCATCCGCCGGAGTGAATGTCAGCACGCCGGTGGATGAAATAGCAGGCCCGACTGCGAACAGCCCCGAGTCACTGACATCCGGCGAGGCGGTCAGCACGAACGACAGCGCCTGCCCCACCTCGTCGATCGCTTCGGGCAACGGCCCGGCGGAAATTTGGGTCGCAAAGCCTTCGAGCGTCAGTGGCGGACTGTCCTCGAAAACAGAAACGACAGGGTTGGGTACCGAGAAGACGGGCGCGTCGTTGACGGGATTGAGGATGAACTGGACCGATCCTGTCGTCGTGCGTCGATCGCCCACCAAGCCGTCTTGCGCCAGGTCCCAACTCTCCCCGTCGAGCGCGTTGTCCTCGATCACGTAGCTAAATGAATCCGGCCCACCTTGGTTGCTGTTGTAGCCCTCCGGCGGCGTGTAGTGCAGGCGCGTCGCAAAGCCGTCCGTATCGAATTGGACCGCCGTGACGATGCCACCGAGTGTCGTGGTCGACTCGAAGCTCAAGATCCGAAGCACCTGATTGCCGCCGAGTGTTCCGTCCGATTCATTGATAGGGCCAACGATGAACGGGTCGAGCAGTCCGATTCGATCAGCGATCGAGTCGGCACGGCGCACGTCAATCACGTAAGCCGCCGGAACACCACCGGCCTGTGTGTTGTCCTCCCTGAGCGTGTAGGTGATCTTGCCGTCTGTGTCGACACTCCAGGCCTCGTCGGGATGGGTCATTTGCCCCGTGCCGATCACGATCGGATTGAGCCGTGGCGGATCATTGACCGGGCGGACATGAATGGTGATGGTCGTGACGGCGGAGAAGTGGATGTCACCGCGCGTGGGGTCTTGATCACCGGTATCAAACAATTGGACTTCGTAGATCGCCGTTCCCACCGCGTCCAAAGCGGGCGTGAACGTCAGGACGCCACTGGGTGAGATCGCCGGCGCCACCGCGAAAAGGCCGCCGACGTCTACCATCGGTGAAAGCGTGAACGCAACACTCTGCAACATTTCGCCCTGCAATTCGTCCAGTGCCGAATCCGGCGGCCCGGCGCTAATGTTGATCGCAAAATTGTCACGGGTGAACGGTCCATGGTCCTCGAGTACCGAGACCGCGTTGATCGGGATGCTGTACAGAGGCGAGTCGTTGACGGGATTGAGAATAAACTCAACTCGGCCGACCCGAGTCTGGTTGTCTTCGACGAGTTCACGGGTGTTGAGGTCCCAAGTCTCGCCAGCACCTTCCGCGGCGTCGGCGATAACGTATTCAAAGAAGTCGACTTCGCCCTGCAAACGGTTGTAGTCGGCGGGCGGCTGGTACGCGATCCGCAGGGGTGACCCGTCACCGTCAAATTCGATGATCGTGAGAGTCCCGCCGCGTGCCGTTGCGGTCGGGAAGGTCAACAATCGAAGAATCTGATTACCACCGAGTGTTCCGTCCGCTTCATTGGCGGGGCCAACCGTGAACGGGTCGAGCAATCCGACTCGGTCAGCGACCGAGTTGGCACGCCGCACGTCAATTACGTAAGGTGCCGGAGTGCCACCGGCCTGCGTGTTGTCCTCCTTGAGCGTGTAGGTGATTTTGCCGTCTGTGTCGACATTCCAGGCCTCGTCGGCGTCGGTCGTTTGACCGGTGCCGATCACGGTCGGATTGAGCCGCGGGGGATCATTGACTGGGCGAACGTTGACGGTCAGCGTTCCGCGAGTTTGCCTTAGGACGAAAGCGTCGGTTTCGGGTTCCTCATCGATCGCGTCAAACACGTAGATCGCGGTTCCCACCGCATCGACCGCTGGGAAAATAGTGAGCGTTCCGTCCGGAGAAATCATCGCGTCCTCCGCCATCAATCCCGGCGGGACGATCGATGCGGCCGTGTCGATCACGAAAAAGACGTTCTGTCGCAGCAGTTCATCGAGCGCCGTCAGTTCGGACGGAAAGATGTCGACAATCGCGCCGCTGATCACCGTCGCCTGCAGATCATCCCGTTCGAGGATATCAAAAACGGGTAAACCATCGGCATCGGGCCGGATCGTAAAGATCGGCGCGTCGTTTGACTCGGTCACGCTGATCGTCACGGTCGCCGGCGCTGAACGCTGCGGTGGCAATTGAACCGCCGGAGCACCGGGGGCGTCGGGATCGGTAGTCAACCCATCATCTTCGATGATGAACTGGAAGGTTTCAGTGGCTAGAAATGGGGTCCGCGAATTGTAATCGGGCAGCGGGAAGAAACGGCCACGAACGAATGCCCCGTCTTCAAAGTCGAACTCAAATCGGCCACCCGCGTCGCTAGCGAGTTCGAACGTGTGGTTCCCGACTGCGACCGTGGCGCCATCCACCATTCCTGCCGCCGTGATGAAGGCCACCACGCGTAGCGTCGCCGTCTGTTCACTCTCGTCAAATGGCGAAGGCAAATCGGCCGGGAACACACCCGGGATCGATGGCATGCCGCCGATCAAAAGGTCCGATGGAAGGAACTCGTGCGGAGGGTCGTCAACACCGGGGCCACCCGATTCGACAAACGCGAACTGGCGATCGTAGGTGACTGGGGCATCGTTGACCGGCTGGACCGTCACGGTAACCGTTCCAAAGGCTGTACGAGGAATTCGTACTCGAGACCCATCGAGCTCCTCATCCACGCCGTCGTCGATGACTTCGTACACAAACTCGACGTTCCCATAAACATGCGTAGGCGGAACGAAAATCACGTTGCCATCCACATCCAATTCGACGCTTGCGTCACGGTTGTCGATGGTGACATCGACGATTCGCAGTGGTCGATCGTTGTCCGCGATGAAGAGGTTCTCGTCTGAAGACAGCGGTGTCCCGGCCAGGTCATTCTGCAGGAGGAAGCCGGCCGGGATGAGTAGCGGTACGTTCTCGGTAGGCACGGGAGCCACTTCGCCGAGCATAGCGAAATACTGAACCCAAGTTGTTGTGAGGTCTTGGGTCCCCAACGACCCCGCGGTTACAAAATCAACCGCAGTGGTAGGATCGCTGTTTCTTGGCACGACGTCGATCGTCGCCGTTGCGGTGCTGGTCAATGGCGTGATCACACCGACGCCACTCCCCAAGTCGACGGCCGCCCCGTCATCCTCGATCGTGAACTGGAATGAGTCGAGAAGAGGTGGATCCTGTGGATCGCGGAGGTTGTCACGATTGAGGTCCAAACCCGGTGTGTAGCTCAGACTGAGCAAGGAGCCCGATGCGTCGAACTCAGGGGTGAAACTCCCGCGGGCCGTGAGGAACGGTCCTGCGGCGGCATTGGCCGAACTGACTACGGTTCCACCAATCTCAAGGCGGATTACCCGCAACGATTGGTTCGATTCATTCCAAGGTGAAACCGTGCCGCTCGGCCGCACATACTGGGGTGAGAAATGTGCGACGGCGCCCGCGAGCAGCTGACTCGCCAGATACGTGATTGGCGTGTTCTCAATCGCCACCAAGGCCTGGTCTTGAGCTAGCGGTGGGTCATTCACCGGACGAACTTGAATCGTGACCGTAGCAATCGTTGCTCCGGGTGGAACGATCGTGCCAGGCACCGGCTGCGTCGATACCCAATACGTGAACGTATCCACGCCGTAAAAATCTGGACGCGGCGTGTAGACGAATCGGCCCGAGAGCGGATCAAAATCGTTGAGCGATCCATTGCTTGGGGGCGTCGCAATGACGACTCGGGGTGGCAGGAACGACTCGCTCGGCACCACGTCGTTGTCCAACAACGACGGGAGAGAGAGATCGGCTTCGGTATCGAGCAGCGTATCTTCATCGATCGCAAACGAGTCTCCAACCGGAGTCACCGTCGGCACATTGATGATCTGGACGGGGTAGTCTTCGACCTCGCCGCCAATGGCCAGACCGGTCGGTGCGAGGTTTCCGGCTTGGGATATGCGGAATCGCGCCCAGGTCATTTTGTCGGTCGTGCCGACCGGAGTGATCACGCTGAGCAGGTTGATTCCATCGACGACGGGCTGGTTCCTGAAAATCTGTTCGGTGATCGGATCGAATGCCCCGTCACCGTTAAAATCGATCCAGGCATCGAGCAAACCGCTGCCGGTAGCGGTCACGGCAATCGTCGTTCCGAGCCGATCCAGCGGGTTGAGGAAACCGAGAACGTCGGCGGGGTCTGCAGTCGATTCGGGCGCCTCCGGATGGAGAAACACGATGCGGTCGGTTGAGCCATCGTGGAAACGGCCGATCGAAACACCGTCCTCGTCATCAAACGACTCGACAATCACGACGCGGTCGACCACGCTGACGCGGGTCGCTTCCCCATCGGAGATCAATTGGCGCTGAATTGCATCCGCCAATTTCGCCGCGATGGTGACGGGCGTGTCGCCATCGACCAG
>JBGTCJ010000323.1:0-8223 GCA_041748895.1 Pirellulaceae bacterium | reverse complement strand
AATTGTTCGTGAGCGCCGCGGCAACGACCGGGTCCATCAGGCCCGATTGCTCCAATCGCGCGAGTGCCTCGGTCGTCCCTTGCACCAAAATCTCCGGGTGCTTCGAGGCGTGTCGCAACTGTAGCGTCTGCGTGATCAGTTCGACATCGACGGTGCCACCGGCGGCACGCTTGAGATTGTCCTGCGTGGCGGACCGTTGCATCGCCAATCGCAACTCACGCACTTGGCCCGCCATCATCGGATACCACTCCGTTGACATCAGAATGCTCTGCAGCGCTTGGTCGACACGGCGACGGGTCGCAGGCAGTCCCGAGATCGCGCGGGCCTTGCAGAGTGCCAGGTATTGCCAAAGATTTGCCGAGCCTCGGCGAAAATAACTATCGAGCAGATTTAAGGAGACCGAAATCGGAGCGGGTGAGGAAGTGGAGCCGCTGACCGATAGGCTCGATCCGAGTTCGTACAGCCGCGTGATCCCCGTCGGCTGATTGACCCGATGAAGGATCTGCGCCGCCAACTCATGAAAAAAATGGGGTGCTGTCGTTGTGGTTCGGTGCCCGCCAACGCGGCGGCGAGTTCGGCCGTCGGCGGTGTACGCGAACGTCACATCGAGATCACTGTGATAATTCGGTTCGCGTCCTCCCAACTTACCTATGGCAATCATCACCAATTCAATCGGCTCACCTGCCTCATCGATCGGGTCACCATATCGCTCGGTGAGTTCACGTTCGGCGTGCTCAGCGATCCGCCGCAACACCGACTCAGCCGTCGAAGCCAACGCCGCGTGAGTGGCCTCCAAAGACTCTTTGCCGAGAACATCGCGGACCCCGATTTGAAGGTGTGCGCCATTCTTGAAGCTCAGTACGATCGGAGCGATCTCCTCCGCCGCACGACACAATTCGATCGATGATGCGTCGAGCCATGACTGAGAAGGAAGTCGATCCAGCAGCAGCGAATCGACCAACTCATCGATCATGCCGGGATGCCGTACCAAAATTTGAGTCAAATAGGGACTGCACGCACAGAGTCGAACGACCAGATGCATCGTGGGCGGCGCGGCACGAAACAGTTCCCAAAGAGCCGCTTTGCCGCCGAGCGAATCACTCACCTCCACCAAAGTCGACAGTGTCGCGTGAGGATCCGGGGTGCGTCCAATCTCGGCCAGCAGTTGCGGGGCGATCGTGGCAAGGAAGTGCCGACACCGGCGGCTCGATAGGAACGGCACCGGTTCGTCGGCCAGCCGCTGCAGATCGTGCATGGCCAACAAGGGATCCCTCATCGCGTGCCGGGCCATCGCCTCGCGAATGGTGGCCTCCTCGGGCTGCGGGTCGAGCACCAGTTCGGTCTCGATCGGCACTTCCATCTGCTCATCGCCCGTATCGCGAAGCAGGTGACGGATCATCTTCTGATTGAGTCGACAGGCTTGGTCGATCGCCTCGAGCATGGCATCGGGATCTCCGACCGGGGCTAGTGCATCCTTCACGCCAGCGTCCGCGCGCGACTCGACGCGGAATCCAAGATGCCAAGCCGCGCACGCCATCTTTCTTTGCAAAGACGGCGATTGGAAGGAACCGTCCGCCGATGTCGTCGTGATTTCATTGGCTTGACAACAGTGCTCGTAGCGACGCAGCAGGCGATAATGGTCGCCCAACAACATCGCTTCTTGAAGCGAGAGACAGTCGTGACGTCGAAGCGCGTCGATCGCCTCGAGCGCTGCGGCAGCGCGAAGCTCAACCAATTCGCCCGCGTTGAGCAGTTGCAAAAGTCCGATCACCGCCTCGATATCGGCGATTCCCCCGGCAACGCGTCGACCATCGATCGGGACCAGGTCCTGCCGCTGCGATGACCGCGATGCCGCAGGATTCTCGGCCGGCGCCGATCCGTCGGCCTCCTCGATACGCCGCGTAAACTTTCGAGTCAGTACGTGCAAACCCTCGAGATCCGCTCGCTGCAGGTACTTGCGGTACACCCATGGCCGCAGCGATTCGATGAATTCATCCCCCAACGAAGAGTCACCAGCAATCGGCCGAGTCTTGACGTGCAACAGACGCTCCCAAGTCCGACCTGCCAGTTGGTAGTGTCGCTGAGCCTCCGTCACCGTGACCACTAGCGGCCCACCCTCGCCCAAGGCGCGATTCGACGTACTGACGTCATAGACGTCGCCCACAAGTTCGATGATCTCAGCGGCGAGCCGCTGGAAATAGTCCTCGGCCGAGAGATTGCCCGGCCCATCGGTCGGCCCGCAGATGTCGCATACAAACATCAAGTCCAAAGGCGCGTCGTAGCTGAGTTCGCCGGCGCCCAACGCGCCGAGTCCCAAAACCGCAAATCTTCCCGGTTGGCCATCGGGTGTCCGCGGGTGACCGTATTCCACGGCCAATCGCTTGCGAACGTGTTGTGCCACCGATTCGATGATCGACTCGGCAAGAACTGTCAATTGGCCCGCGATCCGCTCGATCGGACTGCGTCCTACAAATTCGGCCTGCGCGATTCGCAGTCGTTCGCGGCCTACGACGCCTCGAAGCACGGCGCGACACCATTGATCATTTGGCTGGTCGCCGAACCGCATGTCGAGTTCGGTCACGATTTCGTCGACCAAGCAGGCCCGCGGAACGTCGGCTCCGCCCGAAGCCCGCAATAGATCGAAAGATTCCGGTTCGGTGATCAGTTGATCGCTCAGACGGGAGCCCGCCCCCAAGACCCGCAACAAGGTGTCCAAGGCGTCGCTGTCTCGCTCAAAAAGGGCCAACAGCGCGGTCGGGCTTCTTGAGGCGGCAACAAAACTTTGCAGGCGACCAAGCACCCAAGGCGGATCCGACGTCCGCGGAAGTAGGTGCGATAGCCGAAGCCGAAGACTTTTCAATAAATCGGGCGGAACTGGAATCGCTGCTATCGCATCCAACGCTTGGCGAACTTCCGAATCGTTCGCGGACGTTCCCCACGCCGCCAATGCATTGTCAAGTTCATCTTCGATCCCCACGTGTTCAGCTCGGCTCGCGAAATCGTCTTGAAGCGAAGTCGGATTATAGCGGCCCGCGAGCGAATCGAACGAGCCCGGAGCGAGCCCAGAGCGAACACGGTGAGATGCCACAGCTTGAACGCCTCGTGTGGTGAACCGATCCACTGTCCCAATTGCCGCGCCGCGTGATCGACAAAAAATTTCCCCGCACTCCAATCGCAACCTACGTTTGCTGTGATCGCCGGCGGGCATCCTGCTCCCGCTATCGGTGGTCCACCGATGTTGCGTTCGGGCCTCATCCGCGTTGCGTTGACGCAACACTCGCGCGAGCATGCGGATGGCTTCAAACTTCTCTAAACCTATTCAGGATCGTGATTTGCGATGCTCCAAACGCTCCCAGCACTCCATTTCGGCATCTCCCCTGCATGGACGGTAGTCCGATCTGACGAGCTCGAGCACCTGGATCAAGAGGAGTTGTTGATGGCGAAGAAGATGAGTCGCAGAAGCCTTCACGATGACGCGTTCGACGCGGAGGAGTCGGTCAGCCGTCGGGGCCGGGTGATGGGTGTCGCTGAAGTCGAGGATTTCCTTGACGATGAACCGATCGATGCCGACGAATTGATCGACGATCGTCGCGAAAGCCCGCGTGACCTGATTTCTTCGGATCCGACCGAGGATCCGATCCGCATGTACCTGATGCAGATGGGGCAGATCCCCCTTCTAACTCGCGATCAAGAAGTATCCGCGGCGAAACAGATCGAAATCACACGCATCCGCTACCGCCACCAAATGCTGGCGACTGACTTCATGCTTCGCGGCTGCCTCCGTCTTCTCGAACAGGTTCGCGACAAGAAGCTGCGGCTCGATCGAACGATCGAAGTCAGTGTGACCAACGCGGCCGAGAAGAAAGCGATCATGCTCCGGATCGTCCCAAATTGCAGAACCCTGAGGGCACTACTGAATAGAAACAAGCAGGATTTTCTCGTCGCGGTGAATGGCGACCTACCGATGCGCCGTCGCCGTGCGGCCTGGAAAAACCTTGTCGTTCGCCGAAACAAGGCCGTGCGGTTGGTTGAGGAAATGAACCTGCGAACCGGCAAGCTTCAACCGATGTTCGAAAAGCTTCGCTGCGCCTGCGTACGCATGCAGGAAATTCGTCGGACGATCGCTGACAAACGTCTCTTGAATATGCCCGGCATGCCGCCTCGCCACGAACTGCGTTGTGAGCTGCAGCACATGATGAGGATGACGTTTGAAACGCCAGCAACGCTCACGCGTCGCGTTCATCGGACCGACGGCTATCGCGAAGACTACGACGCCGCCAAGCGAATTCTCTCCGCGGGCAACCTCAGGTTGGTCGTCTCGATCGCCAAGAAGTATCGCAATCGTGGCCTGTCGTTTCTCGACCTGATTCAAGAAGGCAACACCGGCTTGATGCGGGCGGTCGACAAGTTTGAGCACGCCCGCGGATATAAATTTAGCACCTACGCGACGTGGTGGATCCGCCAAGCCATCACGCGTGCCATCGCCGACCAAAGTCGAACGATCCGAGTACCGGTACACATGATCGACACCATGAACCGCGTCCGGCAAATCATTCGTGACTTGGTGCAGGAGAATGGCCGCGAGCCAATGCCCGAAGAGATCGCAGAGCGTGCCAAACTCTCGCTCGATGACACACGGGTGATCCTGAAAATGAGTCGCCAACCGCTGTCGCTCGATCAACCGCTGGGCGAAAGCGAGGACAGCGTTTTTGGCGAGTTCCTCGAGGATCATCGCGACGACGACCCGTTGCAAGAATCCAACCGTGAGGCGCTCAAAAAGCAGATTGATACGGCGATGGAGACGCTCAATTACCGCGAACGAGAAATCCTCCGACTCCGCTATGGCCTCGCCGACGGTTACACATACACGCTCGAGGAAGTCGGCAAGATCTTTCAGGTGACGCGCGAACGCGTGCGGCAGATCGAAAGCAAAGCCGTTCGCAAGCTCCAGCAGCCCTACCGGGCCAAGTCATTGGCAAGCTTTCTCGATGGCGCCGAGTGGGTCTTCGCCGAAGGGGCCGCCGAAGGCTGCTAAGCGCCGCGGCCAAATTCACTGGATCGCATCCAACGCCGCATCGATCGATCGCTTCAGCCGCGCGTTATCTTCCCGGAACGTTTGATTTCGCCTTCCATTGAAGAGCACCGCCACGTTGATGCCATCGTTGCGTTGGCGAACCATCGACGTCGTTCCCGGAAGTGAACCGAAAAATGTCGCGTTGCCGCGCTGGCCAATCGGTCGGCGGTCTCCGTTGATCCAGTAGCCGTCGAGGAACTGGCAGAGCGCCGGAGCCGAAGCGACCAAACCTCCGTGGGCATCCATCACCTCGATCCAGTAAGTATCGTCCGCGATCGGATACTCCACCTCGCGAGGATCACGGCGTGACCGGTCGCTGCGGCCCAGTCCAATATCCCGAATCGCTAACGGCAGGCATACCAGCCGCTGGATCGCCTCGAAATAGGCGTCGCCGGTTACCTTTTCCAAAACACGTCCGAGCATGCAGTAGCCAAAGTTTGAGTAAGCGGTACGCTCGCCGGGCGTGAACTGCAGCGGTTGCCCCAACATGAATGCGATCACCTCACGGGGGCCCGGTCGCGACTCGAGGCGAAGTTCCTGCTCGATCCGAGCCAACCGAAACATGGGGTCAAATGAGGTCTCGCGATCCCATCCACCCTGATGGTCGAGAAGGTGTTGAACCGTGATCTGGTGCACTCGTGGGTCCGCAATATTGCCCTCGGCGGCCTCAATCTCGAGCAGGCCGATGACCGGTGTCTCGTAGGCAAGCTTTCCCGATGCGATCACCTGTTTGATCGCCGCGGCGGTGATGGGCTTGGAGACACTGGCAATTCGCATCAGTGCATCCGGAGAAACCGCATTTCGCTTCCCTTCGTCGCTCCAACCAAAGCCACGTGAGTGAAGAAGTTCACCATCGCGAGAGATCGCAAGCGTCGCCGCTCGGCAATCGATCAGGTCCATGAAGCCTTCCACGGCGCGATCGATACCTTGGAAGGCCCAATCGTGCTTTCCTGTTGTGGGCCGCGGCTGATCGGCCTGCGACTGCGACGCACACAGGAACGTCGCCAACAGGATCGGCCCGACCCAGTGAACACCCATTCGGCCCACTCTCGTTTCCCTCGGTTCGTACTTCACTGTGTTATCATAGGGTCCCGCTTGTTCCCTCACGATGGAGTCCCTCATGAGCTCGCCGTTTGTCCCATGGTCGTTGCTCGCCGCGCTGTTTGGTTTCGTCGCCGCGCCGCTTGCGCTTGCTGACGAATCAACGCCCCCCAATGTAGTCATCATCTTCATCGATGACATGGGTTATGCCGACATCGGTCCTTTCGGCGCGAAGGGTTACGAAACACCTAACCTCGACCGGATGGCGGCAAATGGCCGAAGGTTTACAGATTTCGTCGTCTCATCGGCGGTCTGCTCGGCGTCGCGAGCCGCGCTGATGACCGGCTGCTATCACCGCCGCGTGGGTATTTCTGGGGCGCTGGGGCCCTCGAGCCGAATCGGGATCCATGCGGACGAAACCACGCTTGGGGAGATTGCCAAATCACGTGGTTACGCGACCGCCTGTTTCGGGAAATGGCATCTCGGGCACCTACCAAAATTCCTGCCAAACCAGCACGGCTTCGACGAGTACTACGGGATCCCCTACAGCAACGACATGTGGCCGCTGCATCCGGAAACCGTTGCCCGACTCAAAGCCGATCCGAATGCCCGATCGAATTGGCCGCCGCTTCCAATGATCGAAGCTTTTGCGGGAAGCCCACCACGCGTCGTCAACGCCGACGTGCAGCCGAGCGACCAAGAGCAGATGACTCGCGAGTTCACCGAGCGGGCCACGCGATTCATTCGCGACAACGCCACGCGTCCCTTCTTCGTTTACCTGCCACACCCGATGGTCCATGTACCGCTCTACGTTTCCGATGCCTTCCGCGGAAAAAGCGGCGCTGGATTGTTCGGCGACGTCGTGATGGAAGTCGATTGGTCTGTCGGCCAGATCCTCGACACGCTCGAGGAGCTGAAGCTCGACGAAAACACACTCGTCCTCTTTACTAGCGACAATGGGCCCTGGCTGTCCTACGGGGACCATGCCGGGTCCGCCGGACCGCTTCGCGAAGGAAAAGGAACGATGTTCGAGGGCGGATACCGTGTTCCGTGTGTGATGCAGTGGAAGGGAAAAATTCCCGCCGGATCCGTTTGCGAGTCGCTCTGCAGTACCATCGACATCCTACCCACGCTCGCCGCGATGATCGACGCGGACCTGCCGAACCATCCGATCGATGGCAAAGACATACGCCCCCTGATGTTTGACGCGCCCGGAGCCCAAACGCCGCATGAGTACTTCTACTGCTATTTCGATCGTTCGGCACTGCAAGCGGTTCGAACACAGCGATGGAAGCTGCAGTTGCCGCACAAATACCGGACGCTCGCTGGTCGAGAAGGCGGTCGCGGCGGTCAACCCGTGCGGTACGAGGTAGCCGAAATCGGTTTGGAACTCTACGACCTCGACGCCGACGTGGGTGAGACCACCGACGTGTCAGCCGATCATCCCAAGGTGGTCGAGGAACTGCTCGCCGCGGCAGCCAAAATCCGCCTTGAGTTGGGTGATGCCGATCCACCGGTCGCCGGTTCGGGCGTTCGACCGCCCGGATCCGCTGAACGGTAGAAACCCGGTGCACTGATCACCTGAATCGGTCCGATCCATCTATCACCCCAACTTCGTTCACCTCAACTTCGGTCAGCTCGCTTTGCAATCCGAATCACCCGACGATGACCCCCGTAAAGCCGACGAAGGGCAAACGCCCATCTCTCCTTTGGAAAGTGTGGCTGACGTCGGTCAAGGCATTCGGTTGGATGATCTACTCAAACGCCTGGGAATTGCCCAAACCGGTGGTCATGCAAAACTTCTCATCCAATCGGGCGAAGTGTTGCTCAATGGAGAGGTCGAACTTCGTCGCCGCAAACAACTCGCGCCCGGTGATGTGATCGAGGTATTCGGGCAAACCGTCGTTGTCGACGAACGTTCGCTGCACCGGTGAATCGGTCCGGTCGCTTGCGCTTACGGCTCGTATTAGCTGACCGCTACAGGCGACAGCGATAGACGAACGCCGGTGGGAGATTTTGCCAAACGGTCGGGCTGGTCTCAACCGAAGAGAAAGTCGACGTCAATCGCCGTCGGAATCGGCGTCCCGCGGGGAGCAGAAGACCTTGCC
>JBGTCJ010000322.1:0-13078 GCA_041748895.1 Pirellulaceae bacterium | reverse complement strand
AAGATCACCGGACGAATCGACTACGGCGATCTGTCCGGCGAATCGAATGTCGCTGATCAACCGCAGGTCATTGCCGATGTTGTCGAGCCGCAGTTGGCCTGAACCGTCACCGGACTCCGCAAAAACTTCGAGACGATCGATTTCGACGCGAGTCCCGAGGCCCTGCGTGATGGTCGATGCGGAGACACCGTCGCCGCTCAAACGCACCAGACCATCGAGAGCATGCAGATTGCCGAGCCCAATCGATTGGGCATCACGGATCTCGACGGCTAGGCCTGCGGCGTCTGAGTGGATCGATGCGGCTGCGAAGTCAACGCTGCCACCACCGGCGTCGATCAACACACTCCCACGGCCGACGGATAGCTCCGCGCCCGAGTCGATCAAGACCTCCCCGTTACCGAGTAAGCTCACCGATCCATCGGCACCTCCAGCGGTTGTGCGAATGTCGCCGGAAACACGAATGGACTCGGCGATTGCCGTCAAACCTCCAGTCGTCTCGCCACGTCCCAGATCCAACGATGCGTCGATCTGAATCGAGTCGACACCGCCGCCACCGTCAATCACCAACCGATCACTGACGCGGCGGAAGGAAAGATGGGTGAACGCCCCGGTGTCGGTCGATGCCGCCATCTGTGTTCGAAGCGGATCGTTTGGATCCTGTCGCAACACGATGGTGTCATCACTGCTGGGAAACAAGAACCGGCTGCTGGATGCCTCGATGTCTTGGAGCAACGATTCGGTCTGCCCGAACGTCAAGCGAAGCGGCGACGCGTCGCGCGACGAGACCAAATCGGCAAAACCCTCGTCCGGGCTGATGAAGGTGTAGTCGGCGCTTAGCAGCGAATCGTCGCTTGCGAGATCCGAATCGAACAGGATGACACGATCTTGATCGGCGGGGTCCCCCGACGTCCCGCCGACGAAGCGAATCGTTCCCTCAAAAGCAACCCCCGCCGATGCGTCAACGAAGAAGCCGTCCAAGTCGATGAACAGCTCGTCCGTTCCCACGCCACCAACCACTCTCAGCTCGTGTCCCGAAAATGCCTCGATCGGCCGGATCGTCGGTGTCGCGTTCGAAGCGGTTTCGAACGAATCACCCGTTTGAATCTGTAGGTTCGACTCGACTCGGCGGATGATCGTGGTCCCCAAGCTGGTCACTTCGAGGCTTCCGGCCGCTGCAAAGGAGAGGTCATTGCCATCGCCCCCGGCGTAGGTCACGAACAAGGGGCCGAGCGCCCCACCAGCTAACGAGGCGAGAACGACGTCGCCTTCCTCGAGGACTCGCGGTGTCTCGAGCGGGATACCCTGTTCATCGGTGGCGAAAAGTAGCGGCGTGGCGGTCGGCGTACCGGGCGGATTGGAAACCAGGATCAATTCGGAGCCCGGATGGATCACTTCGGGCTGCGGTCCATCGGGAAAGGCCATCACGTCAAACTGCACGAGGTCGCGAGTCAAAACGACCTGTCCGTCGAGCGACATTTCGCGGGCCACGTAATGGTCACCGCGTAAAAATACCGCTGCACCGCTGAGTCGAATCACACCGTCACCGACATCGACGGCGTCAACATCAACGAGCATGCCGTGAATGTCCAAGCGTGCCAATGCCACATCGAAGCCAAGCAGACCACCGATCCGCGCCAGGTTGTCGTCGAGTGGACCGCGCGCATCGATCGTGAGCGTGTCGCTGCCGGATGTGTTGCCATTGACCGTTCCTTCGACGCGTATCCAGCCCGCTTGATCCGCGTCCGTTCCGCCCGAATCGATCCGCGTGTGGCCCACGATCACGACTGGACCACTGAGCAGGATGGAACCACCGTCGGTCTGAAGCAATGCATCGCGAAGCAAGATTTCATCCGTTGCTGCGATCGATATCGACGCGGCGTCGAGCGTCGATCCGATCTCGATCGCCCGGACCGAAGGACCAATGATCAGGTTGCCATCGATGACCCACGACGATCCGCTGAACTCCACACGCGCAAGCGACTCGATCGACACGTCTCGAATCGACGCTCCGCCGGAATCGTCTGAACCGCCAAACCGAATCGCCGACGAGGAAAACGCTCCAAAGGAGAACCGCAGATCGACATCCGCCGACCCCGCCGTGATCGCCGCGGCGCTCCAGTCGATCCGTGTCGGCAACGATCCCGCCGGGTCGCCTTCCACTTGAAGACTTCCGTCGAGGATCAATCGACCATCGATCACCCACTCGCCACCGCCGAGACTCAGATGCGTGGGGGTATCGAACGACGAAACGAAAACGTCGCCCGTGAGATGCACGCGGTCGCCCGAGAGGTCGATCCGATCGCCTGCGGCATGTAGTGAAATGGTTTCGGCAGCGATTCGAAGGTCTCGTCCCCCGGGCTGTTCCCCCACTGCGGCGAACACGACTGACACGTGATCGTTGCCGCTGCCATCGAGGACCGTGATGTCGATCCCGGACGGAAGCGACAACTCGAGTCGATCGTCACCGCCACCGAGATCCACGATGATCTCGCCCGCGGTGATCGTTGATGGTGGCAAGGGATCAAACGGATCGCCGGAATCGCCGGGTGCCCTGTAGATCGGGATTGGTGCACCTTGAGCATCACTCAGCTCGATGTTCCCCTCGGAGTTAACGTCGAGCCGAACAAAGTCGTCGCCGGCGTCGCCGAGGATCACCAATTGCCCGAGCGCATTGAGTTCGGCGGTGGCGTTGAGCACCAACCGAGGTTCGAGACAGCCGACCATCGGCCGAATCGCCCGCCGTGATCGGATCGGCAAACGATTCGGCGGCGCACTTCGGGCCCGACTGGCAGCAGATTCACCGGCCCGCTGCGGCCATCGACCCAACCATGCGGCGAGCGAGCGGGGGACGCGCATGAGTTTGGCCACGCCGTCAGCGTAGGTCCATGGAGTAAAGGCTACAATCGATTTTTTCGGAGTGCCATCATCGTAATCTGCCCGCTGCTGATTGGAATCCGGCCGCCTGGGGACGAAAGCGGTTCCTGACGCAAAAAACACGGAACCTCATCGCCCGATCGCCCAAACCCATGGCCCAATCGCGAACACTTTGCCCAAACCGATCACCGGACTCGCGGCGAAAATCAGTCTTCCGACTTCATTTTGATGCAAGCTTTCGGGATGACCCGAACGATAAAGAGCAGATGAGCGGGAGTCGCGGAGGGTCGTAGTGGGGCAATCCCGTCCGGTGGGCTGGTATGAAAAGACAACTCGATTGCGGCCGGTTGGGCTTCGCCGCCTGTTTTGCGTTTGCGATCGCCGCGCCGCTGCACGCCTTCGAACCGTTGGACTGGGTAGCGCCGATCAGTGGGTTGTCACAAGGGTCAACCGCGGATCGGGAATCCGGATGGCACGTCACCGAAGGGCTTGGGGCCACGTCGCGTTTTGAGAAAACGTTAGGTCTTGGGAAAACGGGCGGGGTGTCACAGAATCCGGTTGTCGCCGCGGTGCCCGGCAGGTTGGCTGCACGACAGCAACCCCCCGCGGACATCGTCGGACCAAGGCAAATCGCGCTGATGAACCAGTTGCGGAGGCCGATGAGCGAGATACGGATCGAACGGGGCGCTGCGGATCTGCCGATGCAACGCGACATTGCCCCCGTGGATCGTTTGCACCCTCCCGTTCCGCCAAACGTTGCGGCCAAGTGGTTCGACGATGCGAGACCGGTCGTGGTCATGGCGACCGACGCGCCGATGCCGGGCCCCAATCGCCACGTGGTCGGATATTGGCATCGCCCCACCTATTTCCAAGAGCTCAATCTCGAGAGGTGCGGGAGGACGCTCGGTTGTGCGCAGAACGCTGTCTCGGCGGTTCACTTTCTGACCAACACGGCGCTGTTACCCTATCGATTGGCGTCCCAGCCGCCCGACTTGCCGGTCGCTTCCCGAGGCGACTGCGCGGTCGGTCAAGCGTATCCGACGGATATCGAACCGCTAGGATGTAGCGCTCGGGGAGCGCTGAGCGAAGCCGCCGCCGCCGCAGGCTTTGTATTCCTGCTGCTGTGAGTCATCGGCCCGCGGATCATCCGCTTCGACCCGTCGAGCCACGCCATCGTGATGCGACTCAAACCCGATTTGTTCGAGCCATTCCGACGCGCCGCGTCACTGCGACTCGGTCTGGATCCGCGTCCCAATCAGATCATCGCGGCGCGACGGATGCTCGAAGGATGCGTTGTCGAACTCGACACCGGTGAGGGCAAGACGTTGGTGACCGCGATGGCGGCGGCGGCACTCACGCGGGGCGTCCCCGACACCGCCCGCGACGCTGGCAACCGTGCCAGCCACAATCCAAACGTTGGGGCGAGAAAACAGGTGCTTGTGGCCACGGCCAACGATTATCTCGCGCGGCGCGACGCCCACTGGATGCACGAGGTTTATCGCGATCTTGGCTTGACCGTGGCCGCGGTGACGGCCGACGACAACGCGGCAGCACGAGGTGCCGGTTACGCCTGCGACCTTGTCTACGGCACGATCCGCCAATTCGGTTTCGACTACTTGAGGTATCGCCTCGATCAGCGTTCCGCGGCACGACTAGGCTCGTACAAGCAGACCATTTCCACCTGGATCGCCCGTGACGTGTTGTTGGTCGATGAGGCCGACAGTGTGCTAATCGACGAGGCGCGGACGCCGATGGTGATCAGCGGCCTCGCCGAGGCGGTCGACCCTGAGCGTGCGGCTTGCCTGGGGTGGGCCGCCGTGATCGCACAGCGGCTTCAAGCGGATCGCGACTACTGGCTCTCGCTCGACGACCCCAGTGTCCCGATCTGCTTGACGGAAGGTGGAGAACGATGGTTGCTGCGCCAATCGTTACCGGATCGCTTGGATCGCTTCACCACGACCGAGCTCTTGCATGCGGTTGAACGGGCGCTCGAGGCGCGACACCGGTGGGTTCGCGATGTCGATTACCTCGTCGACCGGGGACGATTGCTTCTGATTGATCATTTGACAGGTCGCCCGGGCGTCAACCGGCAATTGGGCGGCGGGTTGCACCAGGCGATCGAGGCCAAGGAATCGCTCGAGCTTTCCCCACCGACTCGGCCGCTGGCGCGAGTGACGGTGCAGGAATTTGCCTCGAGTTTTGGGCATCTGGCCGGCATCACCGCCACCGCGTGGGAGGATCGCCGAGAGCTGCAAGAAGTCTACGGGTTGGCGGTCCACCGGGTCGAAAGCCACGCGGTCTGCAGACGGCGACGTTTGCCGGCGATGGCGACCGCCACCCAGGAGACCAAATGGGAAGTGATCCTCGCGGAGGTCAAGCAGATGATTGACGCGGGCCGCGCCGTGCTCATCGGCACGGCGAGCGTCGAACAGTCCGAACGGGTTTGTCGGTTGCTCACCAACAGCGAAATCGAGCATGTGCTCCTCAACGCACGGCAGACTCAGTACGAGGCCGAAATCGTCGCGTTGGCTGGTCGGTCACGACGCGTCACCGTCGCAACCAACATGGCTGGTCGGGGGACCGACATTCGCATCGATGAGGCCTGCCTCTCCGCGGGTGGTTTGCATGTGATCATTTCTCAACCGCACGCGATGCGTCGGATCGATCGGCAGCTCGCGGGTCGCTGCGGCCGCGGCGGAGATCCGGGCACCGTGCGAGCATATGTGAGCCGTGATGACCCACTTTGGCTCGACGCCTTCGGCTCGATACCGTCCCCGCGGATTCCTTGGGGAAGGGGTGAGGGACTGGGGGACGAGGACCGAGATCCGACCTCTAAAAAAAGCACGCTGTGGCCCCGCCGCGCGTCGGGCGTCGTTGAGCGAACGATTCTGCGAGCCCAACGGATCGTGGAGAGGCGACAGCGGGCGCAGCGTCGCGAATTGACTCGCGACGAAGCCGAGGTCCAAGCGGCTCTTCGAGCGATCGGGCTCGACCCCCATCTCGATCCGCTGCCTGATGATGATTAGCTTGGGCTCTGTGACAGTTCCCTCCCCAAGGCATCCTTCGTTCTATGGCTCGCAAGTACTGGCTACTCAAAACCGAACCGTCCTCGTTCTCAATCGATGACCTCGCCGCCGCCGAGGATCAAACGACCTACTGGGACGGTGTGCGAAATTATCAGGCTCGCAATTTCCTCCGCGATGAGTTTCAGGTCGGGGACCGCGTGCTTTATTACCACTCGGCTTGCGAGGAACCCGCAGTCGTCGGCACGGCGATCGTCGTCCGCGAAGGTTACCCCGACCACACGGCTTGGGATCGCCGCAGCGACCACTACGACGCGAAAAGCCCAGCCGAAAATCCGCGTTGGTACATGGTCGATATTCGTTTGGAGAAAAAATTCCCACTCCCCGTTACGCTCGCGGCGATCCGACAAATCGATGAACTAGCCGAGATGCCGCTACGGAGAAAGGGAAACCGTCTCAGCGTTCAACCGGTCACGAAGAATGAATTCGAGACGGTCGTCAAGCTCTCCAAGAAGCCCGCCGGTCATGGCAGTCGGTAGACCGCGTAGGTTTCGTTTGGCTCCTCTTCGTCGGTCGGATAGACTCGCACCAGCGGGAGTGTGGCACCGCTGACACGCCTGTCAACGATTAGGAAACGTGCCCCGTACGACTCGCGAAGATGGATCAGGTCTCGATAGCGAATCGTGACCCGCGTCGAACCGAGTCGTTTGGGAAAGACGTCGTGAAACGTTTGGTACCATCGGATCAACGATCGAGCATCCTGTGGGACATCCTTCCAATTCACGACCTCTGCCCGCTGCGCGTACCACTTGAAGGATTGTTGATACCGCGGTGTCAGCAGGACCTCATCGCGCGGTAGCGTCTGGTCGACCCATCGGCAAACTCGCAGCCAATCTTCGTACGCATCCTGTGGAGATGGTGAGACACTGTCCAATCGATCGGACTTAGCGACCCGTGGCACGTCGAACCGGCACGATGGAGGGATCGCGAGCGTTTGCCGCTCGAGCGTCGCCGAGACGACGTTCACCAGTGCGACCGTGAGGACGACCAAGCCCGCGAGCCGGGCGGGCCACAGGTGTTTCTCAGTCGTTGCCAAACGCTCAGGCACTTTCCATCTGGTGGCGATCGCCAAACCAAGCGTTAATGGCGTGATCGCGTCGGTCGAACGAAACCAGTAGAAGCGGAGCAGCCGAGCGACGGGGTTGGGTGCCAGCGGCGCCATCCAGCCGAGAGCCAGTCCAACGCCGGCGATCGCGAGCACCGCCAGGGTGAACCCATACATCGACCCAAATCGGTCGTGCCGGCGAATGGGCCAACCCATCAGTAGGCACGCGAGCACAAGAGCAGCGTGCCTCACCCACCACGTCGTCGGAAACGAGGGCGCAAAGAGGTGGTGCGAGAGCCGAGCGTACGTGTAGATTCGCGCCGCTTGTGTGGCAGTCTGCGAGTCCGTCGGCGGCGAGAGCACGAGCGCCGGCCAGAGCCCAACCATTGCCAGAGCACCGCCCAAAATGAGCGGAATCCCCTGGGATCGCAGCGGCGATTGGTGCCTGCCTCGAAGGAGATAAACGGGTGCGGCGGCGACCACCGCCCATCCGCCCACGAGCACATGAAAGGCGCTGGCCACTCCGAGCAGCGGCCAAACCCAAGTCCAGCGTCCGAGCAACATCATCCGCAGACCGAGCAGCAAGAAAGCGTACGCGGGAACTTTGGCCTCGATCCCACCGATCACCCACTCTCCCGCCAGGTTGTAGCGGTGAAGTCCCGCGATCCAGATGATGGCGACCGCCAAGGAAATCCCGAATCGATCGTTGAGCGTTGAGACCAGCGCACGCAATCCGATCGCCAGCATCGTCCAACCGACCCATCGCCCGATCCATGCGGTCGCTTCGAGCGAAACGAACTGGGATACCCATCCGAATAGGAAATGAAACAACAGGTGCGGCTTGGACGAAGCGACGAAGGGGTCTCCCGCACACCACTGGGGATTCCAGTACTGTTTGGCCAGAACCAGATAATGTGCCTCATTCACGCTAGGCGGTGGATCTCCTGCCCAGACAAAGAACAGCAGCATCAACAACGCGACTTCGATCGTCGGTAAGAGACGCCGCCAACCCTCGCCGCCGCGCCGTTCGGGCTGCTCGCTCATGACGCCAAATCCACCGCCATCTCGCACGCCGCCCGCAAACTGCTGACTTTGGCGATCCCCTGCCAGGCGATATCCATCGCCGTCCCATGGTCAACCGACGTTCTCACGATATTCGATCCGAGCGTCACATTGACCGCATCATCAAACGCCAAGGCCTTCAACGGAATCAGCCCCTGATCGTGATACATGCAGACATAAAGGTCAGTCGCCTGCCGCATCGCCGGAACAAATGCCGTGTCGGGTGCGACGGGACCACGAACCGTCATCCCCAACCGCAGCGCTTGTTCGATCGCCGGAAGGATCACCCGCTCCTCCTCGCCATGACTGAACAGGCCGTGCTCCCCGGCGTGTGGGTTGAGCCCACAGACGGTGACGCGTGGTTCACAGCCGAGTCGTCGCCGCATCGCCTCGGCGCCCAATCGGATCGATTCCCAGACGTCTTCGCGGGTCAGCCGCGTGGCGACCTCAGCGTGAGGGATGTGAATCGTTGCCAACACGCAACTGATCACGTCGCTGGTCAACATCATTCGCACATCGCGAGCCCCCGTCATCTCGGCGATCAATTCGGTATGGCCCGGGAAGGCAATCCCCGCCGCGTGCCAAGCTTCCTTTTGAATCGGACCGGTCACGACCGCGTCGAGCTCGCCCGCCAGCGCCAACTCGATCGCATGACGCACCCAAGCGTAGGACGCCGCTCCCGTTGCCCGCGACCACACACCAGGCTCCACCACCTCGGCATCCAACGTGTCGATGTCGAGCACCACCACGCCATGCGAGTGAACCGACAACTGCTCGGCGTCGACCACCCGGGGGACTGCCAGGGAAAGTTGTCGGGCGACCCGACGAAGGACCGCGGCACTGCCGACGATGACCAATGAGGGATCTCGCTTGGCGGCAAAATCTGCCGCGATCCGTAGTGCCAACTCGGGGCCAACGCCTGCCGGATCGCCAAGTGTGAGTCCAATCCGTTTCATGTCGCGAGTCCCCACCGTCCGCTCATCCGGCCACTTGCGTTAACCAGGCCAATCGATCGCTCCATCAATCGTGCTCTCGATCACACTGGCGTTGGACCGATCCTAACCGCGCGGCCGAGATCGGTGTAGGGCGCGCGGTGGTCCGTTCACGCCGGCGAGGGACGCCCGAAGAAGAAACCCTGTGCGAGTTCAAAGTCGAGATCGCGGCAGACCGCAGCCTCCGCGTCCGTTTCGATACCCTCGGCCAGCGAACAAATGTCGAGGTCGCGAACCATCTTCACCAAGGTATGAACCATCCTTCGGCGATGATCCGTGGCCTGATCAATTCCATGAATCAATGAGATGTCGAACTTGACGTAGCGTGGTTTGGCGATAATCAGCTCGGCCAATCTGGCTTGTCCCGCACCGAAATCGTCGTACGCCAGCTCGATCTCCAGATCCTGCAACTCTTTGGACAACCGGTTCATGGAAACCGGGTCCGTCACCGCGGCTTCGTGAATCTCCAGCACCATCCGTGTTTGCCCGGCCATCTCTCGTAACTTCTCGAGCGACTTGAGCAACCCATCACCTACCATCTCCTTGGGGTGAGTGTTGACGAACAGTACCGGAGAATCGGGCAGGTCGCGACCAATCCGAATCCCCTCCCAGCGCAGCAAACGGCTCAGTTCGACTTCTAGGTTCAGCAATTCCGCAGCTTGAAACATCGCGGTCACGGACTCGAGGCCGTAAACGCGTCCGCGGCCGAGGATCTCCAGCCCAAAATCGTCGCCTCGAACGAGATCGACAATCGGTTGGAAGTGCGGAACCACCAACTTCTGCGACATCAGCCGATCGAACTGGACCAGCGCCAACGCCTGGTCACAAACGTTCGCCTCCTGCAGCGTTCGCTGCGTCAGCGAAGTGGACGATTGGCATCGGACGCGAAAAGGGGCCTCGGCAAAGTGGACCAAATCCTCCTCGCCGATCTCACTCTCGCCCGTGATGCGACTTCCGTTGACATAGGTCCCGTTGGTGCTTCCGAGATCGGTGACCAGCAGTTGTCCGTTCAGCACCCGCAGCGACGCGTGGCTCCCGCTGACCGTGGGGAAGTTCAACCTCAACGAGATCCCGCTGCGGCGACCGACTACAAACGGATCGGCATCGATCGGCGTGTGCTGAATCGCCTCCCCCAATGCCGTCGGTCCACACAGGAACCAAACCTCCGTCGAGGGAGGTCCCTGGCTGGTCGATTCGAGTGGCCCCGAAGGGCTCGGCATCGTCATGGTCGGTGGCTCGCGTGTGCACCCATCGGACTCATGGGTCATCCAGAACAACGTCGATGGACTCATCCTCTCCGCTTTAGGGCGAGTGGAAGGGAACTTCAGGTTCCAATCAACGGAATATCCGTCGCTTTGAAAATCTAGTTCACGAAAGGTGACCAGCCCCCCCGTTCTGGAGATTTGTTCGATCCCGCAGCGTGGTTGGTCCAGAAAACGTCCGATTTTGAGTGGGACACGGCCCCCCAAAACGCGAGCTATGTTTGCCCGGCGGAACCGTTCCTTCAGTTCGCGGATGCATCAATCGTTGCATTCGCGCCAAACCGCATCACCCCGTCCTCGATTCGGTCAAACCCATGTCCACCCTGATCACCGACACCCATGCGCTCGACACCAGCGTCTTTGGCGGGTTGTTCACCGACGACACGTACTGGCCGGCCGAGCCCAATGATTTGCGCGAGACCGGGCTGAGCGAGTCGTACATCGAATCGCTGGGGCTGAAAACACTCATGATTGCCGGAACGCTCAGCGGTCGCGGCATGGGAGAGTCACTCGGATTGCCGTTTCGGGTCGTCGAACCGCTGCTCGATTCGCTTCGCACACGAAAGCTGATGGCTCACGTTCGTCCGGCACCGTTCAACGACTACTACTACTCATTGACCGAGGCCGGGCAGAAGCGGGCACAAGCTTACCTGCAGCAGTGCTCCTACGTCGGCCCAGCCCCGGTGCCGCTCACCGACTACGTGCTCAGTGTCGAGGCGCAGGCCGCGGGCTTGGCTCCCATTGATCGCTCGGCGCTGCGAGCGGCGATGTCAAAGATCTCCTACCGCGATGACCTACTCGACCAAATCGGTCCGGCGATCAATAGCAACACCGGGCTGTTCCTGTTTGGGCCACCGGGCAACGGCAAAACAACAATCGCCAAAGCCTTGACCGGTTGCCTTGGCCAGGAGATTTGGATCCCGCATGCGATCCTGGACGATGGAAACCTGATCAAGCTTCAGGACGATGCCTTTCATCGCCCCGCACCGATCCCCGAGTCGGGCGAAGCCATGCTCAAGGCCCAACCGTGGGATCGGCGGTGGCTGCGCATCCAACGCCCCACGGTGATCGTGGGAGGCGAATTGGTGATGGAAAACCTCGAGGTGAGACACGACCCGCGGTCCAACATCTGCGAAGCACCGCTGCAGATGAAAAGCAACTGTGGATGCCTGTTGATCGACGACTTCGGTCGACAAAGGATCGCGCCCGAGGAATTGCTCAACCGCTGGATCATTCCGCTCGAAAACCGCTGCGATTACCTCACTCTCCCGACCGGAAAGAAAATCCAAATTCCGTTTGAGCAACTGATCATCTTCTCGACCAACCTCAACCCCGATGAGCTTGTCGATGAAGCGTTCCTGAGACGAGTCCCTTACAAGATCTTCGTTGAGGATCCCGACGCATCGGAGTACCGACGTCTGCTCAAGGCGATGTGCGACCAATTGGGATTCCCGCACGTACCCGAGGCCGCCGACCACTTGTTCTCGCACTACCAGCGAACCGGCAAGCCGCTGAGGCGATGCCATCCCCGAGATCTGCTGCTGCAGGTCAAGAACTTCTGCACGTACCGAAATATCGAACTTGCGTTGCGTCCGGACTACCTCGACCAAGCCTGGCGAAGCTACTTCAGCCAACTCTAGTGTCCAGCGCCACGACCACCCATACCGACCACCCATACCAGCCGCCGGGCGCCAGCCCGCGGACCGAGCCCCAGACCCGCCGTAAGCGCAAGCGACCGGACCGACAGTCCGCATGCTGGCGCATGGCGGCTGGTAGGGATAACGAACGAAACCCACACCGACACCACCCGCCGGGCGCCAGCCCGCGGAACCCCTTCGGCCTTTTCGATGAACACCACCCACGCCGACTCGAACATCCGTCCCGGCTACGAACCGATCGCCGGATACCGACTCGAGACCCTGCTCGGTCGCGGTGGATTCGGTGAAGTTTGGAGGAGCGATGCACCGGGCGGTCTAAAAAAGGCGGTCAAGTTCGTTTTCGGCGCGACCGACCAACAACGCGCGATCCGCGAGCTCAAATCGCTCGAACGGATCAAGGGCGTCAACCACCCGTTCCTGCTAACGCTCGAACGATTCGAGTTCATTGACGATCGCCTCGTGATCGTGACCGAATTGGCCGACGGATCGCTCGAAGACGTCTACCGGCGCTTTCGCGACCGCGGCTCGTGCGGAATACCGCGAGAGCGATTGATCGGCTACCTAGCCGACGCCGCCGACGCGCTCGACTACCTCCACGAGCAGTTTCAATTGCAACACCTCGATATCAAACCGGGGAACCTGTTGATCGTGGGAGGTCACGTGAAGGTGGCGGACTTCGGGTTGCTCAAGGACCTTCGCGACATCGATTGCTCGGTCGTGGGCGGATTGACCCCGAGTTACGCTCCGCCCGAATTGTTTGATGGCAAACCGAACCTTCACAGCGACCAGTACAGTTTGGCTGTGATGTTTCAGGAACTGCTAACGGGAACTCGGCCGTTCAGCGGTCGCACGATCGCCCAGTTGGCGACGCAGCATGTGCACAGCGCCCCCAACCTCGATCCCTTGCCGTCGGCCGATCGCCCGGTCGTTGCCAGGGCGCTCGAGAAAAATCCGTCTCGCCGTTACCGCAGCTGCCGCGCTTTGGTCGAGGCACTCCGCGCCACCCCCGTGCACCGACCGCTCGAACGCCGCGGCGAGGTCGGTGATGCGGCCGATGGATCGTCCTGCGATACGCTGACCGGCGACTTTCGCGGGCCGGCGG
>JBGTCJ010000321.1:0-8141 GCA_041748895.1 Pirellulaceae bacterium | reverse complement strand
AGCGGATGAACGATCTGCTGGCCTACCTGCTTCGTCACCCGCCGCGAATGCCCACCGATTCTCCCCTCGCCGCGCCACCTCCGCGGACTCGCAGCGAAGTCAGCGCGGTGCTGGAGGGCTCCGATACGCGGTTCGACACCGCCGGGGCTCCCTCGCCGGACGTTAGGCCGCTGCGGATTCTCTTGGTCGCCGGCGTGAAGGATCATGGTCCAGGCGAGCACGATTATCCGGCGTGGTTGCAGGCGTGGAGCGAATTGCTTGCCGCAACACCGGGTGTAGCGGTCGACACCGCGATGCAGTGGCCAGAGCCAGAGCAGTTGCAATCTGCCGACACGATCGTCTTCTATCAGAAAGGGGCGTGGAACCAGCAGCGGGCCGGCGCGATCGACGCGCATCTGGCGCGTGGCGGAGGATTGGTCTACATCCACTGGGCGATTGAGGGCGGTTCCGAGGCGCCGCAATTCGCACGGCGCATCGGACTCGCTTCGGACGCCGCGCACACGCGCTACCGGCACGGACCGCTGCAACTTCATTTTGCGGCCGACTCGCGGCACCCGATCGCGAGGAATTTCGGCACGGTTCAGCTGCATGACGAAAGCTATTGGTCGCTGCGGGGGAATGCGTCTGGCATTCGAGAACTTGCTTCAGCTAGGGAGAAGGGTCAAGCACGCCCGCTGTTCTGGACCGTTGAGCCCGAGCGTGGCCGCGTCTTTGTCTCGGTTCCCGGTCACTACTCCTGGACGTTCGACGACCCGCTGTATCGCATCCTGCTGTTTCGCGGTATCGCCTGGTCAGCCGGTGAACCAGTGGATCGCTTCAACCCGCTGGTTTCCCTCGGCGCGTCGCTAAAGGATTGAAGACCCCGCGTCAGGTTGGGGCTTGCGCTGCGTCGCGGAGCATCTCGGCGAAGATCGCCGTTTGCCACTGGTGAATTTGCACACTGGTGCGAGATGCGGATTGCACTCGTCGCTTTCTTGATCCGAATGGGGACGACCGTCGAAAGGGCGTTGGATTGCTCGCAATATTCCTTCACATCGGGGGGCTCGCCCCGCAAAAGTCAGTAAAACCGAGCGTTTCTCGGAAATGAATGTCCAAAATCGCTTGCGAACGTCGGAATAGTAGTAACAGGCATGAACGCGAGTGACCTCAATCAACACGACATTTTCATGAAGCTCTTCTTGGAAAACCAAAGAGGATTGCTGCGTTATGTCATGTGCTTGATTCCCAACGCGAACGATGCTCGTGAAATCGTTCATAATACTTCCATCGCATTGTGGAGAAAGATCGATCAGTACGATCCCGAGCAGCCGTTCATGCGGTGGGCTTGCCAATTTGCATTGATCGAAACAAAGGAGTTCCTACGGACCCAAGTTCGGTGGCGGCGGTTCCTCGATGACGACGTCGTCCACTTGTTGCTGTCACGCCGCATGGAAATGAGTGAAGAATTAGATGAACGGCGCATTCATCTTCGAGAATGTTTACGGAAGCTGCCTGAGACTCAGCGGAAGGTTGTCGAACATTACTATTTCGATGATCGCCCCATCGAGCAGTTGGCGGCGGCTTCCAATATAAGTGCAGACGCGGTCTACAAATCCTTGCAACGAATTCGGGCGGCGTTAATGGAGTGTATTCGTCGACAACAGCAGCTAGCGATCGGAGATCAACGATGAGTCCTGATCTACAAGATTTGATCTCAGCTGCCTGTGACGGCCGGGCTACCGCCGATGAACTTGCCCTACTGACCCAGCAACTACGCGAGGATCCCGACGCTCGTAATGAGTATCTACGCTACGTCGATTTGCATTCGGCGTTGTCCGATGAGGTGGTACCGATGCCTGCAGCGGTGCTTGTCGATTACCGCCGGTTCGAAAGTGATCATGGTCAACACCGTTTGAACGGGGCAACAGCTGGCAATGTCCGTTTCGGCTGGTTGATGGTGATCGCCACTTGCGTCACGAGCATTGTTGGGGTCGGTGGGCTGAGGATGTGGAGTTTGACCGGCCAAGTCGCTGATCCGACGGATAAGAGAATGACCGTTGTGACGGAACCGGTTGCGACATTGCTTTACGCGGAAGAGTGCAAGTGGCAAGGCATTACTCTTCAAGAAGGCCAACGGCTACATCCTGGTCGCATCCACTTGATCAGCGGGACGGCGATGGCGAGGTTTGGTGGTGGCGCTGAGTTGGTGTTGACCGGTCCGGCTTGGGTTGAACTGCTGACTCCGGCGAGCGTGCGAGTCCATCGCGGTGATGTCGTCGTCCAAGCTTCCAACGGAGCGGAGGGCTTTGTCGTCGCAACACCGATCAGCGAGGTCGTCGACCTGGGCACCGAGTTCGCAGTCAAGGTGAGTCGCAGCGGTAGAACTGAGGTGCATGTGCTCGATGGCGAAGTCAGCTACCGCAAACTCGAGGCTGCCGGCGAACTCGCGAAGATATTGCGGGCGGGCGAAGGGATTGCCATCGACACGCACAGTCGTCCGAGAGCCATCCCCATGAACTCGCCACGATTTCAGGACTTTGTCAGCCGGATCAATCCAAAATCGCGAGCGGACTTGCTGACTGCCTACGAAGGTTTCAACTATTCACCGGGAATATTGCCTCTGGAAAATAGTGTGGTTGGTATCGGCTGGTTGGGCCCGTGGCGACGGCGTCTGCCGGAAGAACGTAGGGCGCCTACACAAGAGGAGTCGCCAGACCACTTGGAGATCGTTCACGGTCGAATGAATGTCACCTGGCCTGTGCCGGGGGGGCGTCTCGGCATGCTTAAGGTTCCATCGGGAAACGTCTACTACGTTCGACCGCTAAAGCAAGCGATCGACCTGGGCAGCGACGGGCTTACGTATTTCAGTCTGATGGTCCGGGAAATCGATCGACGCATTGACCGCGAGCAACCTCATGAGCATTTGCGACTGACGTTTCGATCTTCAGACGAATACTTTGGTGATGTTCTCAGTTTCGGTCATGGTCCCTGGCATCGTCCACGAATCCAAGCCGGAAACGGCAACCTCTACACCAGTCCGTTGGAGGTGCCCGCCGAAAGGACCACACTGTGGATTGGAAAAGTGGTGTCGCGCGTTCGCGGCGAGGACGAAATGTATTTCCGCATCTATGGTGAAGACGACATGCTCGACTATGCCGAACCGGCAACATGGCATGTCGTCACGCGAGATGTGAATTCTGATGCCCGACTCGATCGCGTTGTACTGAGCTCAAGCGGAAAGTTCGGTCGCATCGTCGACGAACTGCGAATCGGTCCAACGTGGCGGTCAGTTGCTCCGATCTCCGAACACTCGCCGGAGCAGACACGGGAATGAATAACATGACAAACTTGACTTTTAATTCACGGTTGCCAAGCGCGACAGCGCTGTTCATGGCGGGAATATGCGCCCTCGATTGCAGGGCTGAGTCTGCGCCGTTTGGCGAAAAGTTTCTGCAAACTCACTGCGTCCACTGCCACGAGGGTTCGTCGAGCGAAGGTGGTTTGGACCTAGCAAGTTTACGGTTCGATGCTGACGATGCGATCTTGCTTTCGCGATGGGCGAGGGTTCACGATCGGGTTGCCGCTGGTGAGATGCCGCCCGATGGTGAAGAGCGGCCCGAGCCGAGTGAGGTCGACGAATTTCTCAAGCAAGCTGCGGTTTCGCTGAAACAAGCTTGGGACCTACGCTACCAATCGCGGGGGCGAGTCGGTGGCAGACGGCTGAATCCCGTCGAGTACGAGTACACGATGCGTGACCTGCTGTCCGCTCCATGGTTGTCATTGAAGGAGATGCTGCCCGCGGATCCAGAGTCGCACGGATTCGATAACGTAGCTGACGTCCAAGAAATCTCATACGTGCAGTTGGCTCGCTATTTGGAAGCGGCCGAAGTGGCCATCGACGGAGCGATGCGACTGCGTCCGGCACCGCATCCGACGCAGGTGCGGACTTGGTTCAGTGAGGAAGGGCGTTATCTGGGTAAGGACTGGAAAGAACGATACGAGAGCATCGACGATCGTCCAGAATGGGTCTGGTTTTTCCAGGAACCCAACAGTGCTCAGACTCCGCGACATATCCGCAACAATTCACAGAGAGTTCCCGGCTGGTATCGCTTCCGCGTCCGCTGCCGGGCGACATTGTGGGACAAAGGAAAGCTACTTCCGCCCGAAGAGGGACAGGTCGCCTGGATCACCACAGCGGCCAAACGTGTCCTCGCCAAATTTGACGTTCCTGAAGACGAAAATGGCGGAATTATTGAATTCACCGCGTGGCAACAAGAAAACGAGTTGCTCGATTTCTACTGTGCGACGATGGATGATCGGTTGATCTCGTTCCGCACGAAGACGAAGGATGCGAAGTCCGTGCGCGAGGCTCGCGAGGGATTCTTAATGGAATATCGAGGCCACGCCATCGCGGTGGATTGGTTTGAAATCGAAGGGCCCTTTGCGAACGAATCGTGCGATGGCGAGCCGAATCGACAACCGTGGCCGTCGGAGAGCTATCGACATCTTTTTGGCGACTTGCCGATCCAACCCTGGACCGAAGCGAGCGGGCTACGGCCGCCTGAGCCACTCAATTGCCCCGACTTGACCGCGAACAAACGGGGGCTTCGTGAAACGTTCCAGCTACCCCCCGATTCCATGATGGTGGTGTCGGAAGAGCCTCGCAAAGATGCCGAGTACTTATTGCGTCAATTCATGAGACGGGCTTACAGGCGGCCGCCGGAAGAGTCCGAGGTCCAGCGTTGCTTAAAGTTCGCGATCGACGCGGTTGAGAATCAAGCCTGCTTCCAAGATGCGATGCGGTTGGCGTACAAAGCAGTTCTCTGCTCGCCGGATTTCCTTTATTTGCGAGAGATGCCGGGCAACCTGGACGGGTACGCGATTGCGGCTCGGCTTTCCTACGCGCTCTGGCGAAGCATGCCCGATTCTGAATTGATCGAGGCTGCCGAATCGGGCGAATTGCTGACCGACGCAGAGTTAGATAAGCAGTTTGATCGAATGATGCAGGATCATAAGTCCCAACGTTTTGTCAGTGACTTTACCGGACAATGGCTTGAGCTTCGCAATATCCACGACACGACGCCCGATCGCGACCTATTCCCAGAGTATTTCTCGGACAACCTAGTGGTAGATTCCGCGGTGGGTGAAACCGAAGCGATGTTCGTCGAGATGTTGAGTAAAAATTTACCTGCGAAGACGATCGTCGATTCCGACTTCTTGATGATCAACGAGCGGCTGGCAGAGGTATATGGAATTAAAGGAGTCAAGGGGCAACGCATTCGTCGGGTGGCACTTCCACTGGACTCACCGTACGGCGGGTTCCTGACTCAATCGAGCGTGATGAAGGTCACAGCCAATGGATTGACCACCTCTCCGGTGCTTCGGGGTGCGTGGGTGATGGACCGAATTTTGGGACAGCCACCCTCACCGCCGCCGCCGGGTGTTGGCTCGATCGAGCCCGACACGCGTGGAACAACGACCGTCCGAGAATTGTTGGCTAGGCACAGCCAATCGGTATCCTGCGCGAGCTGTCATGCAACAATCGACCCACCTGGATTCGCACTTGAAAGTTTCGACGTGATGGGTAGGTGGCGAGATTGCTATCGGCGTATCGGAGACGGTGAAGTACTCGACCTTCTCGTCGCTTTGCGTCCTGTCAAGTATCGACGAGGGCCACCTGTTGATGCGTCAGGTTTTTCCAAGGACGGTCAATCGTTTCGGGATATCCACGAGTTCCGTAAGATTCTCGTTGCACAGGACGAGCAGATCGCGCGCAACTTGACTGAGCGGTTCTTGACATTTACCACCGGCGCAGGCATCTCGTTCGCTGATCGCGACTGCGTCGAATCGATTCTTCGGGAAAGCAAGGCTGCCGGATATCCGATTCGCACTTTGCTCCAGCACGTCATCCGCAGTCAAACATTTCGATCGAAGTAGGAAACGAATGATGACCAAGAACTCTCCGTCATTAGTCAGTCGCCGCACTGTACTTCGCGGCCTCGGCGTGGGACTTGCGTTGCCGGCGATAGATGCTATGTCTCCGGCGATCGCTGGGGGAAAGGAATCGCCTGGCCCACAACGTTTGATTGCAATTCAAACCAATCAGGGCATTCTCCCAAACAATTTCTTTCCAGAAGGTAGCGGCAGCAACTACAAACCTTCGCCTTACCTGAAAGTCCTTGATCAGTTTCGCGATCGCATGACGGTCTTTTCCGGTGTTTCCCATCCGGAGGTCGACGGTGGTCACGCGGCTGAGCGGTGCTTTCTGACCGCCGCCCCACATCCGGGACTCGGTGGATTCCGAAACTCGATCTCGGTGGATCAATATGCCGCCGAGCGGATTGGTCACTTGACGCGATTTCCGTCGCTTGCTCTCTCGGTCGGCACCAATGGAAGCCTCTCGTATACCCAGTCAGGCGTGCAAATTCCTGGCGAGGAGTCGCCTTCGCATTTGTTCCGCAAATTGTTTGTCCATGGTTCAAGACAAGAAATTGAAGCCCAGGTCGCCAAACTCCGGCAGGGACGTAGCATCCTGGACTCCGTGGGCGAGCGAGCGCGTCAGTTGGGAAGGCGGGTCGCCGCCTCGGACCGGGAAAAGCTCGATCAGTTTTACACCGGCGTCCGCGATTTAGAAAAACGCTTGCACAAAAGCGAGCAGTGGGAGCAACAGCCCAAGGCAAAGATTGAGATGGAACCGCCACAAGATTACGACGACCCCGGTGCGCTGATCGAACGGACGCGTGTGATGTTTGAACTGGCTCGCATTGCCATGGTAACCGATTCGACGCGATTGATCACAATCTACATCTATCAGAATGATGCCAGGCCGAATATCGCCGGGGTCGACACGGGCACGCACGGGTTGACTCACCATGGCAACCAGCCCGAAAAGCTCGATCAGCTTCAACGCGTCGAGCAAGCACAGTTTGAAGAACTGGCCACGTTGATCGCGGGTCTCGACGCGCGTAGCGCGGGCGGAGAATCGCTGCTCGATCTGACCTCCGTCATTTACGGCACTGCGTTGGGCAATGGCAATTCGCACGCCAACAACAATCTGCCCGTGCTAATCGCCGGAGGCGGTTTCCGGCATGCCCAGCATCTGTCGCTAGGCGGTGTGCGTGATTATCCGCTCTCCAATTTGTTCGTGAGCGTTTTGCAGCGTCTCGGAATCGAAACCGATTCGTTCGCTAGCTCCACCGGAACGATGCGAGGCTTAGACGTGGCTTGACGGTACGAATCTTTTCGACGCTTCACCGAGCACCTCAAGCGGGAAATCTTCAATGACTCGCTGGCCGGGAGACTCACAATTTGCATTAACTTACAACGTGGTGATCGTCACGGGCGGTTCGAAGCGGCTGGGCAAGGCGATGGCCGCCCAGTTGGCCTCCTAAAACGGCACCACCTCAAATGACGCAGAAAGATCGCCAACCGCGATCGCAAGCTCTCCAGTATCGGCTATCGAACGCCGGTGCAATTCGAAACCAAGCAACCCGGCCAGAACTAAGACTCAGACGCGCCCGGATTTTGGTCACCACCTCAGTCGCTTGGTTTTGCGCGCTCGGGCAATCAAAGCGACGCATCCACCAATTGACCATATAGCGAAGCTGAACGGTTCCGGAACCGTCGTTGTCGACGTGAGAGTAACGTTGTCAAGGTCCAAATTTAGACCGGTCAATTCGGAACCCAACTGACTCTCAAACGTAATGCGAATGCTGTCGCCCAGCGCCCCAGCGCTCGCAACCTGAGCGGAAGTAACTGACAGCGAGAATAGCCCGAATGCGTCGTCTAGGACCAAGGAACTAGCTTTGCAACACTACAGCCCCGGCTCTGCGCGTGCTTTCGAACTGCGGCGATGCCATGCCACGCAGATCGCAAACACCACGCCCAGTAAGATCAACACTTCGAAGAACCCAGGCCGCAGAATGGGTGAAACAATCGCACTGACTGCTGCTCCAAGCGAAAAGCTGATCAATTGGCTAACCGTCATTTAAGACCTCCCATCGGTTGACTAATGTTGAACGTTCTCAGTAGAGTTTCATCGAGACCGGGGACTGAACTCACTGGTTCGATTGCCTCATGTCCTCGTAGTGTTTGATAACACGGCTTGCCACCTCATCACAAGCATGGAATGCTTGCTTCTGACCAGTGTTGGTACATGTCAC
>JBGTCJ010000320.1:0-9740 GCA_041748895.1 Pirellulaceae bacterium | reverse complement strand
CGTCGCGACCGGCCAAACCCTCGTCCTGATTACGGCGGGAATCGATCTCTCCGTGACGTCGATCATCGCGTTGGCCAGCGTCGCTGGCGCGTGGTTGATCACGGCCGACGGTGGCCCGCTTTCGGGCCATCCGCTGGCGACCGTCGTTAGCATCCTTGTGATGTTGGCGGTGGGTTTGGGCGTGGGCGTGATCAACGGGACATGCGTCAGCCTGCTCGGCATGCCACCGTTCATCGTGACCTTGACATCGATGATGCTCTTCAGTGGGTTGGCGGTTTGGTTGACTCAAAGCCATGCGATCTACAACCTGCCCGATAGTTTTCTCGTGCTGGGACGAAACGTTTGGATTTCAGCGTCGATTGCCGTCTGCGTTGCGGTGGCCGCACAACTGATCCTTAGCCGCACGCTGCTGGGGCGTCGGTTGCGGGCGATCGGGGGCAATCAGGCGACGGCTCGCGTCTCGGGTGTCCCGGTCGCACGCGTCGTGATCCTCGTGTACATGATCTCGGGGTTGTGCGCCGCGATCGCCGCGGTGCTGATCACCGGGCGGCTAGAAACGGGTTCTCCGGTCCATTGGAAAAACAATCTGCTCGATGTGATTGGCGCGACGGTGATTGGCGGGACCAGTCTCTACGGGGGCAGGGGGAAGGTCATTTGGACCGTCTTTGGCGTCTTGCTGTTGACATTGATCGATAACAGCCTCGATCTCCTCGCGCTCTCCTACTTCTCGATCATGATGGTCAAGGGGGTTGTCATTCTGTTGGCCGCGCTGCTCGATTCCCTCCGGTATCGGGTGGCGCAAGCATGACCGACACGTTGCTCGAGCTCTCAGCAATCGAAAAGAGTTTTTTCGGCATCCGCGTGCTGAAGGGTGTCGACCTCAGCGTTCCCTCGGGCGCGACGGTCGGTTTGGTCGGCGAGAATGGTGCCGGCAAATCCACGCTGATGAACCTTCTGTGCGGCAACCTCCGGGCGGATTCGGGAACGATGCGGATCGACGGCGGTCCCTACGCGCCCCGGTCACCGCGTGACGCGGAGCAAATGGGGATCGCGATTGTCCATCAGGAGTTGAATCTCTTCGCGAATCTCACGATTGCCGAGAACCTTTTTCTCACGACGTTTCCACGACGTTTTGGAATGATCGACCGCCGCGAAATCCGCCGCCGGTCATCGGACCTCTTGGAACAGGTCGGTTTGGAACTTCCTCCCGACCGCGTGTTGGAAACCCTTTCCGCGGGTGAGCGTCAATTGGTTGAGGTCGCCAAGGCGCTCAATCTGGATGCGCGGCTGATCGTATTTGACGAGCCGACGACGTCGCTCTCATCACGCGAATCGGAGCGGCTGTTCGCCCTGATGGATCGTCTCAAGCGTCGCGGCATTTCGATGATTTACATTTCCCATGCCCTCGGTGATGTGCTACGGCTCTGCGACCATTTGGTCGTGCTTCGCGATGGAGAAGTGGTGGGCGAGGGAAAACGCGAAACGTTCACGATCGAGGGAATGATCGCGTCGATGGTGGGTCGCGAGATCGAACAACTCTTTCCGCCGCGGAGTGATCGCTCGCCCGGCGAGACCATCCTGGCGGCCAGTGGCGTCTCGAGGCTCCCCTCGGTCCATGATGTTTCACTCAATGTACGAGCCGGTGAAGTCGTAGGACTCTCGGGGTTGATGGGTAGCGGCCGGACCGAGTTGGCTCGGATCCTTTTCGGGTTGGACTCGCTCGAGTCCGGGACGATCGACTTGGCGGGTGAACGGGTCGATCGACTCTCGGTGCGTGAGCGAATCAGGCGAGGTATGGCGATGTTGACCGAAAGTCGTCGCGAGGACGGCCTTTGCATGGATGCGTCGATCGGCGACAACCTGTCCTTGGTGGCGGGACCCCGGTTTGCTGAAAACTCCGCCGGCTGGCTCGGGCAGTCACGGCTGACCGCAGCGATTGACGAGATTCGCGCCGCGGTGCGATTGACCCCGACAGCGAAAAGCGAACAGGCCGTCAAGACACTCAGTGGTGGCAACCAACAAAAGGTGGTCCTCGGTAAGTGGTTGCTTAACCAACCGAGGCTTCTGATTCTGGATGAACCGACACGCGGGATCGACGTCGGTGCCAAGTACGAAATCTATTGCCTGATCCAAGGGCTCGCCGATCGCGGCTCGGGCATTCTCGTGATCTCCTCGGAGATCGAAGAACTCGTAGGATTGTGTGATCGCATCCTGGTCATGAATCGTGGGCGAATTCGTGACGAATTGAGATGCGACGCCTTTGATCGACATCGCATCCTGCGTTCGTCGATGCATGACGGTCATCTACCGGAGAGTCCATCGTGAACGATCCTCTCCAACCGCGCCGCCGCTGGACTCGAGTACTGCTCGATCACTCGTCGACGCTCTTGTTCGTGTGCGTGGTCGTCCTGCTCGGATCGCTCTCGAGTAAATTCTTGGAGCCAAGGAACCTGATCAACATCCTCGTGCAGTCAAGTTCGATCGGCGTCGCCGCTGTGGGAATGACCCTGGTGCTGCTAACCGCGGGCGTCGATCTGAGCGTGGGGAGTGTGATGTTCATCGCGGTGGCTGTGGCCGGAAAGATGATCTTCGGCGACTGGCCTTTGGCAGTCGGATTCCTCACGGCGGCATTCGTCGGTGCGGTTTGTGGGGCACTCAACGGGCTGTTCATCACTTGGCTTCGCGTGATCCCCTTCATCGCAACGCTCGCGATGTTGTTCGCGGGCCGCGGCTTCGGCCTGTGGATCACGCAAACACGGGCAATGAACATGCCCGAGGAAGTGATCCGATTGGGCACTGGACGACTCTTTGGCGTCCCGCTGCCGGTGATCGTGTTGATTCTGGTTTGTGTTGCGGCACACGTGATGCTGACTCGAACACCGCTGGGACGGCACATTTATGCCATCGGCAACCATCCTGATGCCGCGCGGAAGGCGGGGTTGCCTGTTAGACGAATACTATTTGTGGTCTACGTCCTCTGTGGGTTGTGCGCGGCGCTCAGTGGGTTGATCGCACTGACCCAAACCGGTGCCGTATCGCCGAGTTTCGGGCAGCAGCGAGAATTCGCCGCGATCGCTGCGGCTGTCCTTGGCGGGACCAGCCTTTTCGGTGGACGTGGCAGTGTCCTTCCGGGGACGCTGATGGGGGCCGTCTTGATCCAAACTGTGGAAAACGGGCTGGTGATCGTCAACGCCGATCCCTACATCTATCCGCTCGCCACCAGCGGCATCATTTTCATTGCCGTACTGCTGGACAGCACGCGTCGAAGGTTGCGAGCGGCAGAGGGCAACGTTTGAGCACTCGATGCGCCTGCGACGGGTCCGGTTTGCCCAGCGAATTGGCGAGCGTGTGAAACCACCTCGCGAGTATTGCCAGCGCGATGTTATGGCAAAACGACATTGCGGTACTGCCCGCCGTTCTCCTTGGCGATTCGCATCATTTGTTTCTCGGCGTCGTATTGTCCCGATGCGTCGGTTCCGGGATAGCGAATGGTGTGGATGATGGAGATCGGTCGTCGTTCACCGAAAAGATTCTCCTGAAAGTTATTCTCACGGATCACTTCTTCGGTCTTCGCGGTGAACTGTCCGTCGGAAAGCAGGAAGATCACATCGGGGCGAAGCTTGAAGGCGAATTCGAGCGGCTTGTAGGGCGACATTCCGCGATCTTTGGTAATGGTCATCGCCCAACGCTTAAGCGCCGCCTTGTTCTCTGGTGTCGCGTTGACGCTGGTCGGTTCATCGTGACTCGGGTCTTCGATTCGCATGTAGTCGGGGTTGGCATCAAAGAACACTACGTAAAACCGCTGCTCCGCGGTGAGCGCCGCGACCGAGCGAAGCAGTTCGTCACGAGCGTGCTCGAAGCGAGTCATGCTGCCGGAGCTATCGACGAGGTAGACGAAGTGTTTGCCGCCGCCCTCGACCCCACAGAACTCGGTCTTGGTGTCGCCCGATGCCTTGAGCGTCATGGCCGCCCTGCTCGCCGCCGAGCTCGAAAGCAGGTCGCTTGCAAGCAAAGTGGTCGACGGGAGCGGTTGATCGACGGCGAAGTCGGTTGCGGCGAAAGTCCCGATGGGACTGACATCCAGAGAGACATCCGCCGGCGCGGGCTCCGATTCTTCGTGCAGCAATTCACTCGATTCGATCTCGAATGTTTCCATGCTCTCGTGGGCAACCTCGGCCGTTGAAGCGCTCAGCGAAATCGCGTCTTTGGGTGGCGTCGCTTGGAGTGTCATGAGCGCTAGCGCGATCAGCACGGCAATGTGTGCCAGCGTGCTAACCATCCAGGCGGCGGGACGCATTCGCCGCTCATCAGCCTGCTCGCCCTGAGCAACATGACCGATCGTCGCGGCGACCGCCTGGGGGTTGATCCGCTCGACCTCGCTCGGCGCGGCGGACGTCGTCTCAGCCTTTTGCGCAGCCTCCGTCGGAGCCAGCGTTCGTAGCTCGCTGTCGTCCGGGCCATCGACGAACGCCCACGGCCCGGTCCGATCCATCGTGACCGACGAAGGGGTGTCCGCAAGATCGGAGCCGAGCGGTTCCTCACCGACCACGGGATCCGTCGCGTCGGCGGCGGAGACCGCAGCCATCTGTGTCGGAGAGGCTTCCTTTGACATCCCGAAATCGATCGAATCGATGTGGGCGCGCGGCGAGGGGAAAACGTCCACTGCGAGCCGCGATACCGACGAAGGGCCAAACGGACACGATCCACCGTCGGCATCGCCAGCTCGCAAACGACGAAGCACCAACTCAAGTGCTGCGGCGCGAGATCGCAATTCGGCCGCTTCGGCAGCACTGCGAACGCGAATCAACTCGAGTTCAACCTCGTCGGCGTCATGAAGATCAAGCGATTCTTCCAGCACAGCTCAGCCCTCCTGGGAAACGCGCAGTTCCTATTCTGTGGGATCCACCAGGGATAGCAAGCAAAAAACCGGCGTACGGCAAATCGGTCGCGCCCGATGACGCCATCGATGGGACGTCACTCGATGACGAATCAGACCAGTCTGTGGTTTCGCAGACATCCCCCTGTCCGCGAGGCGGATTGAGCGAGCGGCTACGGCACGCGGCGAAGCGCGTTTTTATCGAAGAGTCGGCCTATTCATCACGGCCGCTCGCTTTTGAGGTAACATCCTGCCGGTGTTATGTCGCGCACTTGGTTCTATTCGGCGGAAGGCGTTGGCGATGGCGATCATTCTTGCTTTCGATCAGGGAACTACCAGTTCTCGAGCGATCGCGTTCGACCAGACGGGATCGATCATCGGTATGTCGCAGGTCGAGTTCACTCAGCACTACCCGCAGTCGGGGTGGGTCGAGCACGACGCCAATGAGATTTGGGACAGTCAGCTTCGAGTGGGTCGTGAAGTGCTGCGACAGTGTGGGATGTCGGCGGAGGACGTTACCGCCATCGGGATCACGAACCAGCGTGAAACGACATTGGTTTGGGATCGCAAAACGGGCGAACCGATCCACCACGCGATCGTATGGCAGGATCGTCGAACGGCCGCGGATTGTGACACGCTGCGGGCAGCGGGTCACGATCCGATGGTGCAACAAAAGACCGGGCTACTGATCGACGCTTATTTTTGCGCCACAAAGTTGCGGTGGCTTCTGCAACACGTCCCCGAGGCCCGCACGCGTGCGGAGGCAGGCGAATTGGCGTTTGGAACGATCGATTGCTGGCTGATATGGAAGTTGACCGGCGGCCGGGTACACGCCACCGATGTCACCAACGCTTCGCGGACGATGCTGTTGGATATCGAGTCATGTCAGTGGGACGATGAACTGCTGCGACTTTTCGATATCCCACGGTCGCTGTTGCCTGATGTGATGCCATCAAGTCACATTTTTGGAACGACCTCGTCTGATCTGTTCGGCAGCCCGATCAAGATAGGCGGAGCGGCGGGCGACCAACAAGCGGCACTTTTTGGTCAGAGCTGCACGTCCAACGGAATGGCCAAAAACACCTACGGCACCGGCTGTTTCGCGCTGATGAACATCGGGGAAACGAACCGAACCAGCCGCTGTCGGCTGTTGACCACAGTTGCCTGCACAACACCTCATCTGCGACAGTATGCGTTGGAAGGGAGCGTGTTCATCGCGGGTGCCGTGGTCCAGTGGTTGCGTGACGGATTGGGAATCATCCAATCATCCGAGGAGATCGAGCCATTGGCCGCGAGTGTAGCGGACAGCGACGGCGTTTACTTGGTTCCTGCATTCGCGGGCCTCGGAGCACCTCACTGGGATTCGTACGCTCGCGGCACGATCCTTGGAATCACGCGTGGGACCACTTCGGCACACATCGCCCGGGCGGCTTTGGAAGGGATTGCCTTTCAGGTCGCCGATGTTTTGGATGCCATGAAATCGGATGCCGAAAGTGAGATCACGGAACTGCGGGTCGATGGCGGCGCATCTCGTAACGACCTGCTGATGCAGTTCCAAGCCGACATCCTCGGCGTGCCCGTGGTGCGGCCGCGGATCGTCGAGACGACGGCGCTCGGTGCGGCCTACTTGGCCGGCTTGTCGACCGGGTTCTGGAATGACCTAAGCGACATCGAATCGGTTTGGCAAACGGACAAACTATTCGAGCCCAGCATGGCGACGGAGGAAGTGTCCGCGCGGCGGTCGCGGTGGAACGAGGCGCTGCGACGTGCGAAGCAGTGGATCGACCCGGCTTGAACGGTTCGTCGAGAAATGTGCCGAACCTGACTGAAATGAAACGTGACGAATCGATCAGCCGAATCGCCAAACGCGATCATCCGTGGGACGTCGTCGTCATCGGCGGTGGTGCGACCGGCGTTGCGATCGCGCTCGACGCGGCGACCCGAGATCTTGCGGTGTTGTTGGTGGAGCAGGCTGACTTCGGAAAAGGGACGTCGAGCAGAAGCACCAAGTTAGTTCATGGCGGCGTGCGTTATCTCGAGCAAGGGAACCTAACGCTGGTTCGTGACGCGCTTCGAGAGCGAACGATCCTCCGCCAACTCGCTCCGATGTTGGTTCACGATTTGCCGTTTTTTATCCCCTGCAAGAATCGGTGGCAGCAGATCTACTTCTGGATCGGACTCAAGCTCTACGATTTCCTGGCCGGTCACAGCGGGTTCGGTTCGTCTCGATTTGCTTCCCGAAAAGTCGCTCAAGCATCGTTGCCGACGCTCCGCCCTGAGATGCACCGTGGCGGTGTGATCTATCACGATGGGCAGTTCGACGACTGTCGTCTATTGATCCACATGGCCAGAACGGCGGCGGTTCACGGCGCCTGTTTGGTCAACTACATGGCGGCTCGGGGTTTGGTTAAAAATGCCGATGGCGTGATTGAAGGCGTGAACTTGCACGACTTCGAATCGGGGACCGGTTTGACGGTGAAGACTCGCTGTGTGATCAATGCGGGTGGGCCATTCTCCGATGCGGTAATCCGGATCGATGACGCCAACGCAGAACCGCGATTGGCGGCCAGCCAAGGTGTGCACATTGTTTTGCCGCGAGACTTTTTCCCCGCGGGAACCGCGTTGATTGTTCCGCGGACATCCGACGGCCGTGTGTTGTTCATGATCCCGTGGCGAGACCACGTGATCGTGGGAACGACCGACACGCCGATTCCAGCTGCGGTCTTGGAACCGATTCCTCAGCAGCAGGAGATCGATTTCCTACTGACGACGGCAGCGGAGTATTTGACTCGTGCACCGAAGCTGGGCGATATCCTTAGCATCTTCACAGGGGTCCGGCCGCTGGTCAAAAATGATCGCAGCGCCCGGACGGCGTCGCTATCTCGCGACCATAGCATTTCCGTTTCGCGGTCGGGTTTGGTCACCATCCGCGGAGGCAAGTGGACGACCGTTCGAAAGATGGCCGAGGACTGTGTCGATCGTGCCATCGCGTCCGCAGGCCTTCAGGCGGGGCAGTGTCGCACGAAGACGTTGCCGCTGCATCACGTCGATTCGCCCGTACGCTCGGCGCGACACCCACCGCCGAACAGGACCGGCATCTTCGAATCGCCCGACGCGACAGAGATGAACAAGATGATTGCCGACCAGCCCGAACTGGGACGGTCGATCACTGGCATTGAAGAAATGCGAGCGATCGACGTCATCTGGGCCGCGCGACGTGAGATGGCCCGGACTGTTGAAGACGTCCTCGCCCGCCGCACACGATGGTTGTTCCTGGATGCCAATCGCTCGATCGCTGCGGCCCGTGAGGTCGCCGCGATCCTGGCGACTGAACTCGGCCGCGACGGCCCATGGCTCCAGGACCAGGTCAATGATTTTGCGCTCGTCGCACAACACTTCCTCTCCAGCCCCTTCACCGCGAAAGAAGATCGCCCATGCAACCCTTTGTCGCCGAACTGATCGGCACGGCTCTGTTGATTTTGTTTGGCAATGGTGTGGTCGCCAACGTGGTTCTCAGCGACACCAAGGGAAACGGTGCGGGTTGGTTGGCGATCGCCGCGGGCTGGGGAATCGCCGTCTACATTGGCGCTTTTTGTTCCGCCGAAGTGAGTGGCGCGCACCTCAACCCCGCCGTGACCATCGCCATGGTTGTTGCCGATAAATTGCCGCTAACCGAAGCGTTCGTTTACATCGCCGCTCAATTCATCGGCGCGATGTTGGGTGCCACACTTGTGTACGTGCACTACCGCGCACACTTCGACGCGACCGACAACGCGGATGCTCAACTGGCTTGCTTCAGCACCGGACCGGCGATTCGCAATCTGCCACGGGCGTTTATCGGTGAGACGATCGGCACGTTCGCGTTGCTTCTGCCAATCTTCTTGATGGCATCGCCGAAGGTGAGCATGGGTGATGGTGTCGTCGATCATTCAACGGTGCTCGGCTTGGGCGCCTTAGGACTTGTTCCGGTCGGTATGCTCGTGTTTGGAATCGGATTGTCGTTGGGTGGAACGACCGGATACGCGATCAATCCCGCAAGGGACCTCGGTCCACGGATCGTGCATTGCTTGCTGCCGATCAAAGGCAAACGCGACAGCGATTGGCAATACTCGTGGGTGCCAGTGATCGCACCCATCACGGGTGCCGTCCTCGCCGCGTTGACTTATCGAACGTTTCTGGTGACCGAGTAAAATGGATCGGTTCAGCTCACGAGCGAGAGAGCAGAGCTTGGCGCAAACAGTTTATACCCTCTGAGATCGCCTTTCGTTCACCCCCGTTCCATGCCGCGTGCGACGCGCCTGCCTAGACGGCGGGCTTGAGCCCAGACGATCTGGCCAACGCCCTCAAAATACCGACGAATTAGATTGCGTCGGCCCGGGATGGGATGATGAATGTGTGGTGGAGCGATTCTTTTTGGAAGCCGATCACCTCGGGGAAACGGATGGCGGGCAGGAGTTGCACATCGAAAATCTCGTCGACCGCGGTCAGAAACTCGAGCATCCCGATGAGGCGGCCGCAGCGGAGGTCAACCGCTGCGACGCCGCACTTTAGCGTTTCCCGCCGGGTAGCGATGGGCACGCCGTCCATTGCCGAGGAGGGGCGGATTTTCGAAAGACCGACAAATGCGATGGGGTCGGCGATTGCCAGGCCTCGTGCGAATCCCTGAAGGTTGATCACCGTCTCTCTTTGGCCGGTGGCCCGGTCAACCCTTGAGAGGCTGCCGGTTCCCGACTCCAGGACCCAAAGGGAGCCTCGCTTGACGGTTAGGCCTCTACCTGCCGCTTCGGTTTGAGTTAAATCACGGACACACGCGCCTATGTGTCCAATTTGGTTCCCAGCCGGCGAGCGAACGCCAGCAAGTCGA
>JBGTCJ010000319.1:0-5327 GCA_041748895.1 Pirellulaceae bacterium | reverse complement strand
AGCGCCGCCGAGATCGCCGCCCAAAGCAACAGCGACGGTCTCTGTTTGAAGTCAAACGAGAACCGAGGGCAAGCGATCGGCAGCGCCTGCGCCTTGTCGCCGATCAGGCATTTCAAGCGGGATGATTCTGTCATCTTGTGTTCCAAGGCCACTCGGGATGGCGGTTCTGTAGCAAACCGCGGCGGGAAGCCCATAGAGCACTTGGTCGACAATCCGGGTGCGATGCCGCGCTGCTCATGCTGCCGAGCTGCTCATGCTGCCCCCCATCAATTCGCCCAACGCGCGATCGGATCGCTGACGTGTTTTCGTTGGCTGCCCGCAGAGCCGAAAGTGGACACCTCGGACGGCCTCAGTTTTTGCGGAAACTCGTATTGGTGCGAAATGCGAAACCTCCTAAACTTCGCGGGCGTAAGTGGTTTACGGGGCTTGCCTTTCAAGGGGCTGGTCCGAGCAGCGCCGATCCGACGGCAAACGATTTGTCGCCGGGGAATCAGGAGGGAACCATGGCCGGCGAATCATTTCGCTTTATCCACGCGAGCGATTTTCATCTCGAGCGACCGCTCGGCGATCTTGACGTGCTGCCCGGGCACCTCCGCGACGCACTTGCCACCGCACCGTTCAGAGCGGCTCAATCGGTGCTGGACGCGGCGCTCGTTGAGAATGTCGATTTTCTCGTGCTCTCGGGTGACCTTCTCAATCCGGCGATGGCCGGCCCCCGAGGGATGTCACTGCTGCTGAGCCATTTCGACCGACTGCACCAGAAGAACAAGCCCGTCTTTTGGGCAGCGGCGGCGGCAGACGATCCCACCCGTTGGCCGGAGGCGGTGCCGCTTCCTCCCAACGTGACACTGTTTCCGAAGAATCGCGCGGTCAGCGTTCCCGTCCAACGCGCCGGACGGACACTGTGCAATGTGGTCGGTCGGAGCAGCGAGGGGCGTTCTCAATTGCACGTTCCCTCGTTTCGCGTCGATCCCACCGACGAATTCACGATCGCGGTAGGGTCGGGAACGGCTGACGCCGATTCGCTTGCCGAAGGACGATTTCACTATTGGGCGCTCGGCGGGGAGCATCAGCGGACCGTGATCGAGGGCGGAGGCAAATCGGGCGCGGTTTATTGCGGATCACCTCAGGGTCGAAGCTTGGATGAACCGGGTCCGCATGGTTACACAATCGTCGACATCGATGCCGATCAAAACGCGCGACTCCACGCGGTCGAGTGTGACACATTTCGCTATTGCCGTGCTGATATCGACGGATCGGAACTCGCAACGTCCGGCGACATTCGCTCGCTACTGGGTCAGCGGATTGCAAGGTTGCTGCATGACAATGGGTCACGCCATTTGATCATCGGATGGAACATCGTTCTGCGGAGCGAATCGTTGCACGTCGTCGGTGACCCCGCGGAGCTACTGTCTTGGCTGCGGCGAGAATACGGCCATGGGGCACCCTCGGCCTGGACGGCTAAGTTGACCATTCGTCCCCCCAAGAAGTATCCCAAGAACTGGTGCGAAGAAGATACGATCCTTGGTGATTTTCTCCGCGCGAGTGAACGCCACGCCAAGGCCGGTGGTCGCGAACTGAACCTCGCCCCCTTCACCGAGGAACACGCGGGGCTAGCCAAGCACTTGGCATCGATGCTGAGCGATGTGCAGACGGCAGTCCGCGGTGAACTGCTCGACGAGGCGACCCTGGTCGGCGTCGAACTCCTCCGCGGCGGCAAACCCAATCACGCGGGACAGGTGGACGAGCGATGAGAGTCAAGGACATCCAAATTGACAGTTTCGGAGTTTGGAGCGGCTTGGCGGTCGATTCTCTGCCTGAAACGATGACGTTGTTTTATGGGCCCAATGAGGCTGGCAAAACGACGTTGATGCAGTTCCTTCGGGCGATGTTCTACGGTTTCACCCCGTCCCGACGAAGCCGCTACCTTCCTCCGGTCTACGGCGGGACGCCCGGAGGCGCGATTCGCGTCACGGGCCCCGGCGGTGGTTATCAAATTCGGCGACACACGCAAGCGACCGATTCGGGCGTGACCGGGCAACTGTCGGTCACCGGTCAGGATGGCCTCAGTCAGGGTCAGCATCGGCTCAGCATGTTGCTCGGACAGATTGACGAAGCGATCTTCACCAACGTGTTTGCGATCGGCATTCGCGAGCTACAGGAACTGAGCACGCTCGATGACACTTCCGCGGCCGATGAGCTTTACAAGCTGAGCAGTGGTTTGGACCGAGTCTCCTTGGTCGATGTGCTCCGAGGGCTGCGAGGCGGGCGGAAGTCCTTGATTGGCAAAGCCAGCGCCGATGACGATTCCGCGATCCTCGCGGGACTCGTCGCCCGCCGTGAAAAACTCCGCGATGAGGTCGAGCAGTTGACGCGCGGCGGTCGCCGTTGGAGCGAGCTAGCGACGCAAAAGCGAAGCCAGGCGGCAGAGATCGACCAGCTAACGCAGCGGCTGGCGAGCTGGGAAAAGGACGCGCGATGCGTCGAGGTGGGCACAAGCGTGATTGAGGTCTGGAGGCAACGCGAAGAGTCGGCCAAGGCGATTGACGATACCGAGAAGCGGTCGCAGCTTCCCGAGGATGCTCCCGGCCACTTGGTCCAGATCGAGGCCTTGATGGAAGAACGCAAGCAAAAACTTGAGGAGATTCGAGGCAAGCGGCGCGAACTTCGTGGCAAAGCGGAGACGTTGCCCTTGAGCCGGCGTTTGATCGACATGCAGGGAAGGATCGAGGCGGCGAGTGAACAGGCAACCTGGGTCGAGGCGCTGCAGGAACAAATTCGACGCCTTGACCAACAGATCGACAAGGCACGCGCTCAGGTCGAGTCCGATGCGACGAAGCTAGGGATGGACAGCGATGATCGCGAGGCCTTGGTCAAGGGCGGCAGCGGTCAACTCCCGGACCTTTCTCGGCAAACGCTCGCGGCGCTAGGGACCCCTGCCAAGCAAGTCAAGGAGCACCTATTCCAACTCAAGCAGTCTCGTCGTGAGGCCGACCAGCACAAGGCGCAGGCGGACAAGATCGTCGCTCGTTTGCGAGAAACGCTCGGTGGTGTCGAAGCGAGCAACTTGCATGACGCGATGCGTCGTCAGGCCGAAGTGATCTCGGTCCTTCGAAGCCGGATTCAAGTCGAAGCGCACCTCGACAAATTGAGAAAGCATTTTCGTGATCTCGAGAAGGAATCGCTTGACCTCGCGACGAATGAGGCCTTTCACGTCGAGCAGACGATTCTGCTGACAGCCCCGGCGTTGTTGGGCGGGCTCGGAATCCTCTACGGGCTTACCCAGATCATCGGATTTGACCTGTTCTCGCACGAGCCCGATCCGACGTGGGGCATGACCAGCATGTTCGTCGGGATCCTGTTACTTTTTCTCTGGTACTTGGGGCGTGAGCGAGGTTACAGCAGCACGTCTCTGGACCTCGAGGACTGCGAACGCCAAATCGAAACATTGCGGCGACAGATTCGTGACATTGAAGCCGAACGGGACGAATTGGAAAGCCGCTTGCCTCCCGGCACCGGAACGCTCGAGGCACGCTTGCGTGAGGCGGAACAGTTACACAACGACCTTGAGAACGCGCTGCCGCACTACCACGCACAGCAAGCCGCGATGCAGGCTAGCAAGACGAGCCGGGCACGCGCCGTTAGTGCGGCCGAAGGCCTCAAGGAAGCGAGGCGAGCCTGGACGTCGACACTCCAGCGACTCGGTTTGAGCGAATCGCTGTCACCCTCGAGCGTCCGCAAGTTGAGTGAAGGCTACGAAGCCGTCCAAGTAAGCCGCCGTAGGCTTCAGGAGCTCGAGGCCGAGCGTGAGCTCCGACTTCGTGAACAAGCCACGATCGCCAAGCGGATTGAAGCGCTCTATCTCGAAGTGATGGGTGACGAAGCCGATGTCAAATCGCGGCGGCGACTCGAACCGCTCGACCAACTCAATCACCTTCATGAAGAATTGTCGCGGCAACAGCACTGGATCAAATCTCGCCGCGAGCTCAAGGACCAAGATTTGCAACTCAAACGGATGCAGGCCTCCGCCGTGCGTTCAATCGAACGCTGTGAGCAACAGCGGCGTTCTCTTTGGGCGAAGTGCGGCGTTGCAACGGCCGAGCAGTTCTACGAGATGGTCGATACACGTGCCCGCCTGATGGACCTCCGTGACCGACACGCCGAACTCGATAAACAGGTGCGAGCGATCATCGGAAACCACGTCCCCTACGAGGACGTTGAGAAGGAGCTCGAGGGTTGCACAGCCGCGGATCTCCAGCGCCGCTGGGAAACACTCGCGTCAAGGATCACTGATGGCCAACAGCGAATCGCACTGCTGCGAACCAATCAGGGTGAGCTGTCACAGGAAATGAAGCAGCTCGGCGAGGATGACCGCCTGGCGACCGCACAGCTCGAACTCGTCTGCGTTGAACGGCAAATCGAATCCGTCGCACGTCGCTGGCAAACGTTGGCGATGGCGAGCTGTTTGCTCGAGGACGTCTGCGCGACGTTTGAGCGCGAGCGGCAACCGGAAACCCTCCGCGAAGCGTCGTCATTTCTGCGGCAACTGACCGACGGTAAGTACACGCGAGTCTGGACGCCACTCGGGACCAACCAACTGAAGGTGGACGGCGCCGAGGGACAATCGCTGGCGCTCGAATTGTTAAGCCGTGGAACTCGCGAGGCGGTGTTCATCGCGCTTCGGCTATCGCTCGCGGCTGCGTACGCCCGCCGTGGCGTGATGCTGCCTTTGGTCCTAGACGACGTGCTAGTCAATTTTGACCGCAATCGCGCAGTGCACGCCGCGCGAACGCTGAAAACCTTCGCTGAAATGGGTCATCAGGTGTTGATGTTTACCTGCCATCAACACATCCGCGACATATTCCAAGAGATCGATGTGGAGGTCAGGCAACTACCGCCGCAGGGTATTCCCGGTCGGGCGACGGCGATGGCTCGTGTGATCGATCCCGCCATCGAGCGCTTCGAATCGCGACCGATAGGTGCGACCGAGTCCCTCGAACCGCTGGATGACCCAGCCGACGATTTCGTCTCGGAGCCAACTCCCGAGCCGATCGCGGAGCCGGTGGAAACCGAACCCGAAATGATCTCCGAGCAGCCCGTGATCGCAACTACCGAAGCGATTGCTGAGCCCGCGGCGATTGCGGCTCACGAGCCGCAATCGGCGAAGCGTGAATCGGAACAACCGATCATTCGCCGCCCGAAGCAGCGGCCGATGCCTCCCGAGTTGCCGCCAACGCAGTCACCTGAGGCCGAAGAGGAATCGTCGACGGTTCATTGGAATTGGTACCAAGAGGACATCGAAGAGGCTTGGTCGGCGCCTCAGGACC
>JBGTCJ010000318.1:0-13849 GCA_041748895.1 Pirellulaceae bacterium | reverse complement strand
GCCGAGGCGATCGCGCTCGCTCGAGGTCTACTCGGATTTGTCGCAGTTTACGTTCTGTTCGACGCCATTCAATTGATCCTCGCCGGAGCCCTTCGCGGAGCAGGCGACACCTGGTTCGTGCTCGGGGCTGCATTCGCGGCGTCGGTTCTCGCGGTCACGATGGGCGTGACGCTGGAGCGGACGGTCACCTCGCAATTTGCTGTCGAGTCACTCCACTGGTGGTGGGCGGTGATCACGGCGTGGGTGTTGATGCTCGCGGTGATCATGATCACGCGATATCGGCAAGGGCGGTGGCAGTCGATGCGAATGGTCTCCTGACCCGAAGCTTCGCGACAAGCGAGGCTAATCGCTTTCCGCCCTGCCCTGCCCCGCACTCGCACTCGCTGCCATTTCGCTTTCCGCCGCCGCGAAGGCTCTCAGCGGTTTGGGCAAGGGGAAATGGACTTTTTCCTCTCGAATCGTTCGAGTCTCGATCGTCGCGTCGAACTGATTCACCAACCAATCGACGACTTCGCGGACCACCGACTCGGGCGCGCTGGCACCCGCCGTGATCAACACGGTCTGATCGATTCGGAACCATTCACGCCGCAAGTCATGCGGCCCATCCACCAGGTAGGCGGGACGACCTCGTTCACCCGCGAGCTCACGAAGCCGCTGGCTGTTGCTGCTATTTTGACTACCGAGCACCACCACAACGTCTGCTTGGTCCGAGAGTTCTCGGACGGCTTCCTGACGATTCTGGGTGGCGTAGCAAATGTCCTCCTTGGGAGGGCTATCGATGTGGGGGAACCTCGCGCGAAGACGCGCGATGATCCGGTTGGCGTCGTCGACCGAAAGGGTCGTCTGAGTGAGGTAGGCGAGTTTGGTGCCCGTAGGAAACTCCAAACGGTCGACCCCTGCCTCGTCCTCGACCAAAACGATCGCTTCGGGCGCTTCACCGAGCGTTCCAATGACCTCGTCGTGACCATCGTGACCGATGAGAATGATCTTATAACCGAGCTTAGCAAAACGGATCGCTTCGAGATGCACCTTCGTCACGAGCGGACACGTTGCGTCAATCGCGTTGAGCCTTCGCTCGCGGGCGAGTTGTCGAATTTGCGGAGAGACACCGTGAGCGGAAAATAAGAGCGTGCTTCCTTCGGGGACTTCGCTCAAGTGATCCACAAACACGGCCCCCTTGTCGCGGAAGGCTCGTACCACGTACTGATTGTGTACGATCTCGTGGTAGACGTAGACCGGGTCACCGAAGGCCCGCAGGGCCAAGTCGAGACTGTCGATCGCCATGTTTACACCCGCGCAAAATCCACGGGGTGCGGCCAGAATGAGTTTCATGAATCGAGGAACCCGTGAGGAACGAAAGCTCTTGCAGGATAACCCGCAAACGGTCGAATCGTCCAACGGGCATCCGGCTGCGGCGGTGAGTTTGGCCGAAGCCGAGAGCCATTGTCGCCGGCTGGCCCATCGACACTACGAAAATTTCTTGGTGGCCAGCGTCTTTTTGCCGCGCGGTATGCGCCAGGCGTTCTACAACGTCTATGCCTTCTGTCGGCATGCTGACGATTTGGCTGACCAGTCGCCGTCACCCGAGATCGCCCTGGAACGCTTGGCCGCCTGGCAATCGCAGCTAAACGCTTGTTTTTTAGCCTCTGCCTCCGATGACTCATCGGGTCCGAGCGGGTACTTGCACCCAATTTTTGTAGCGCTGCGTGAAACCATCGCTCGTTTCGACCTCACCCAACAGCCATTTGACGACCTCCTTGACGCGTTCCGACAGGACCAGGTCAAAACGCGGTACGCGAACGACGCCGAGCTACTGGATTATTGCCGTCGCTCCGCCAATCCCGTGGGAACGATCGTCCTTCGGCTGGCGAAATCGGACTCGGCGATCAATCGCTCGCTTTCAGATCGAGTCTGCACGGGATTGCAGTTGGCAAATCACTGGCAGGATGTCTGCCGCGATTTCGGCGCCGGGCGGATTTACCTGCCCGCCGACGCGATGCGAGAGGCCGGCGTGGGCGAATCGATGCTCGCCCTGGGTTCGGCCTCGCCTCCCCTGCGAGAACTGATCCGCGATCGGTGCCAGTGGGCCCGGTCGTATCTCGAAAGCGGCGAGGAGTTGGCCCGGCGCGTTCCGGACTGGCTGTCGCGTGATGTGCGTCTGTTCGCCCATGGCGGCCTGGAGACGCTTCGCGCCATCGAGCGAATCGGGTTTGATGTGCTAGCACAGCGTCCCACCGTTCCTCGATGGCGCCAATTTCGGTTGGTTGCGGCCGCAGCACTCGGACGATTAGGCTAACCGTCGCTGCAAGCTGCTGTGAGTCTCACGGCCTGCCCTCAAACATTCGTCGTGCCAAGCACACCCGAAATGCGTCAGACCCACGCGAACCTTGCGGCGAGCTACCGTCATGTTCGGCGAATCTCTCGACAATCGGGTAGCAGCTTTTATCACTCGTTTTGGTTGCTGCCCCCTGTCAAACGCGAGGCGATGTACGCGCTCTATGCGTTCGCCCGCGTGACCGATGATATCGGCGACTGCGCCGCACCGGGCTCGCTGCGTCGAACTTGGCTGCAGTGGTGGCGTCAAACGACCGCGCTGAATCTGTTGGCCGACCGCGATGCGGCGGGCTTCGTGTTGCCCGATGGCTTACCCGCCTCGACGGCTGATTTTCCCGTCGACCTCAAACGACGCGCGATTGAGGTTCTCCCAGCGATTCGTGACGCCTCCGAACGATTCTCGATCCCGAGCCGTTACCTGCTCGAAATCATTGACGGGGTACTCGCCGATCAGCAGAAGACGCGATTCGACACCTACGAACAGCTCGAGCATTACTGTTACCTCGTCGCGTCGGCGGTGGGGTTGGCATGCTTGCACATCTGGCAGTTCGAATCTCCGCTACCGATGCGAGCGGCAATCGATTGCGGACTTGCATTTCAGTTGACCAACATCCTTCGCGACATCCAGGAGGATGCCCGTCGCGGTCGCATCTACCTGCCCCAGCAGCACTGGCGCGAGCACGGGCTGTGCGAAGACGATCTCCTGGATCCTCGCCCCGACGACCGGCTTCGCTGCTTGATTCTCGACGAAATTCGTCGCACGCGGGCGCTTTACGATTCGGGTTGGCGCGTATGGGATTCGCTGCATCCCGACGGCCGGCCGATGTTCAGCATGATGTGGCGAACGTACCGTGCTTTGCTTCATCGTATCGAGAAGGACCCCGCGGCGATCACGGTCCGACGCGTCCGCTTGTCGACAAGTCAGAGGATGGAGCTCGCCACGCGGCATTTCGTCCCCGCGCTGTTTCGGCGGTTACCGGTGCCACCGTTGGAGGTGGTCAACCCATGAATGAACGGCTGTCGATCCCGCTCGGAATGCCCGCATGACGAATCCCTTGGGCCGTGTCGCGATCGTCGGTGGTGGACTGGCGGGAATGGCAACCGCCGTTGCGCTGCGGCGCACGGATGCCAACCTCGACATCACGCTTTTCGAGGCCAAACGCGTGACCGGTGGGCGTGCGGGATCGTTCACGGACGCGGCGTCGGGACAACCGGTCGACTATTGCCAACATGTCGCGATGGGGTGCTGCGCCCACCTGATCGAGATGCTCACGTATTGTGGACTGCACGACCCCTTTGTGAGGTCGAGCGAACTCTGGTTTCACCATCCACAGCACGCACCGAGCCGGTTTGCGGCCGCAAGATTTTTGCCCGCACCGCTTCATCTTTTGCCCACGCTGTTTCGCCTTCGCTACCTAAGCACCGCGCAGCGATTGCAAATTTCGAGGGCGACTTGGGCGCTGATGCGAACCCCACCGGAGTCTCTCCGCGGAGTCACCGCCGGGCGGTGGCTAGAGATGCAGGGCCAATCGGCCGAAACGATTCGCGACTACTGGGAGGTGGTAATCGCCAGCGCCCTGGGCGAGACCACCCACCACGTCTCGATGGCTGCGGCGCGAAAGGTCTTTGTTGACGGCTTCCTGGCAACCCGGGGAGCGAGCGACGTGCTCGTGCCGCGGCTGCCGCTTGCCGAGCTATTCGGACGGAGGTTGCCTGAGGCAATCGCAGCGATGGGGATCCGGATCCGAACGGGTACAGCGGTGCAAAAGGTCAGTCGCGACCCCACCACTTCACAACCGATGCTCGAAACGAATGATCGCATCGAGTCCTACGCGCAGATTGTTTTGGCAGTTCCCTGGAGAAGCCTTTCCAAAATCATCGATCGTCAACTCGCGGACGCAGCCAAGATCGATCTCGATCGCCTGTCTGCGATCCCCGCTTCACCGATCACGGGAATTCATCTCTGGTTCGACTCGCCGATTACCGACCTTCCCCATGCGGTGCTCGTCGGCACACGTGCGCAGTGGCTGTTTCGTCGTGCGGTAAAAAACGAGAACATCGCCGACCACGCTGCGAACGCCCGGTCGCTCGAACCGGAAGGCCACTACTATCAGGTGGTGATTAGCGCCTCACACTTTGTCAAAGGAGACCAGTGCGAGTTAGCCGGTGACGAGCTGGTCAACCAGGTGCAGGCGGAACTGAGGTCGATCTTTCCCGCTGCGGCCACGGCAAAACTTCTCCGCAGTCGCGTGGTCACCGATCCGCACAGCGTGTTTTCTCTTCGGCCCGAGGTCGACGCCGTTCGTCCGACCGCCAGCACCGCCCTGCCCTGGCTCCATCTGGCCGGCGACTGGATACAAACTCGCTGGCCGGCGACGATGGAGGGCGCCGTGATCAGCGGGCATCTCGCGGCCGCCAGTGTTCTCGGCAAACACGCGTCTGGTCCGGGCTCATGGCCAACCGCGTCCTTGGACCATCCACCTGTCAAACGGCTGAGTCGTTGGCTGATCCGCAGCTGATTCCAATCACTCTTTCCACTGCAGAACCTGCTTGTCGGTCAACAATTGCCGTTTCAATTTTTCGTAGTTGACGTCCTGCACCGCTACCGAATCATCGATCGCGTGCGCCGCCGCCGTGGCGGCCGACTGCCCGAGCACCATAAAAACGGGCTCCATGCGGATCGAGCCGAAGGCAATGTGGCTGGCCGAAAGACAAACCGGCACCAAGAGGTTGCTGCACTCGCGAGCCCGCGGAACGATCGATCGATAACTGATCGCGAAGGGTGGGAAACCACCGACTTGGACGTCACCCTCATTGCGAGCGTGCCCATTCGAATCGACATAACGTTGGACGTTGTGTGAGTCCATCGTGTACGCGGCCAACCCCACCGCATCGCTGATTTTTTCGCGCCCGCGGCAATGATGTTCGGTCATCACCTGGTCGCTGACCATCCGGCGAGCTTCTCTCACATAAATTTGTGACTGCCATCCGTCGCCCTCGACGAACTCGTCCTTGCACATACCCCACCGCGACACTTCGTTTCGCACGTGCTCAGGCATCCGCGGGTGATTGGCCAGCGTCCACATCAGGCCGCGCTGGTATTGCAGATGCTTGGCAATGATCGCTTCGCGCTCGGCGTAGGAGGCCTCGGGGTAGTCGTAGCTCTGGCCGATGAAATCGGTCGAGAATCCGAGCCGATTGTTGGTGTCCGTCTTCCGATTGGGCATCGACGAATTGATCCAGGGCATCCCCTTTTCACCCGCCTCATAATTTCGCAGCAGCAGTTCATACCACTGCGGGTCATAACCTTCGGGTTTGTCAAACGCGATGCGATTCTCGGGGTGATCCGTCAAACACATTCGAAAGCAGTAGGCTTGGACGCGATGGTCAGCGGTGCCGTCGGGTTCGGGCGGTGAGGACTCAAGCATTGGCAGTAGCCCGCTCGTGGGATCTCCCGCGACGATCGAGGCGTCCACACCCGCAACCATTTGGTGCTTGGTCGCCTGAGCCGTCTGTACCCCGTTGAGCGTTTCGCCATACGTTGCGTTGGCCTCGCGACCGACCGTGAAGCCCACATTGGCCGCGGCCATCAGGTCGCCTTCGTAGGTGGCATCAATGAACACCTTCCCCCGGATCGTTCGGCCCGATTCGAGCGCAATGGCCATGATTCGCCAAGGGATCGAGCGCGTCATCGCGACACCGGCCGCGCGATCGAGCCGTTCGCCCTCGATCACGGGTATTTCATGATCCTCAATCCAAGCTCGGTAAACCTTCATCGCGACGCTCGGCTCAAACGTCCACATCGCGTCTTCACCGGAGGCGGTGCGCGTCTGGCCGCTGTCGCGGTACTCCTCGCGAGTTTGCCACGTCCATGCCGACGGATCTTGGTAGTGCCGCGCGATCGCTTGATAGAACTCACGCGAGATTCCACCGACGGCCGCCTTGTTCCCAATGTCCGTTTGTCCCAAACCACCGGTGGTCATTCCGCCAAGGTGCTTCGTTGGCTCGATCACGACGACCGATTTGCCCATCCGCTTGGCCTGGACCGCCGCCGCGATTCCCGCGGAGGTCCCGCCGTAGACGACGATGTCATGGACGACGTCGTCACCGGGCTGCACGGATCGCGCGGGCACCGGCCAAAGAAGCGCCACCGCCGCGAAGCATGGCAACCAAGCCGCAGAGTGCAAGAACGAAAGGCTTTGAAGAATTCGGCAAGGTGCGTGCGTCATGGTTTTCGCTAATCAAGGTTTTCGGTGACTCTGGGTTTCAGCGCTGATCGGTGAGTTACTCAGGGCCAGCGCGGCCCAGGCGATAATGAATCCGGCCATCGGCGACCCAAGTGATCAGGACCTCCTCACCGTTGGTCGCCACCCCACCCCAGCTCTTGGATCGGGCGTTCTCGTCAACGTCGCGAGCAACGGAGAAATCAACGCCACGGCCAATTCGGTATTCGACGGTGCCCGTCGCGACCGACGTGCGGTACTGCTCGGCTGTGCTGCTAACGACGATGATCTCGCCGGTGTTGCTGACCGCAACCGTTGGCGGCCAACCATCCTCGCCGACACCAGGCCCAAGTGGGACAACCGTTCCATCGGGGGCACGGTAGCAGAGTTCTCCCTCGTCGGGGCCGCCGTTCCAAACCGCGTGCACCAAGTTATCGGAGTCGACAGCCAACTGTGGGCCCCAAGGTTTGAGTCGGCCCGAAAATCGGTCGATGATCTCCGACCATTGGCCGCGGTTGACGTCGTACCGCCGAAGCGCGAGTTTGCGATTTCGCGAATCGTGGGTCATCCATCGATAACCGTAAAAGATCAAACCGCCTGCGCCGGCAACGACGCTGAATTGACGCTGGCCCTCGACTTCATCGGCATCAACCGGCGTCATCTGAGTCGACAGTTCGTTCGGACCACCAATCGGACGTGAGAGCATCCAATTCTCCTCGGGCCCCTTATCGCGGTAGAACGCCCAAACCGTATCGAAGGAGTCCACGACGACCTCGGACCGCAAGGCGTTTCTCGTCGGTCGCGACTCGATGGCGACGGCTTTCGCATCGCTAACTCGCGAAAAGAAGAATCGCTTCCGATCCTGCGTCACCCACACCACATACGCGTCTCCGTTGCGATCGCCTGCCACATCGGCGTAATGCGTTGGCACGCTGTCCTTGCCAAGGTCGCCGACAACCAGTGGTTCGGTCCAATCACCGCTGCGAAGTCGAACGTACGCGATCACTCCACGCGTGATCTCGCCGTCCGTTTCGCCAGCGGGAACAAAGTAGGACAGGTGAAAATCTCCGTTGGATCCTGCATCGATTCGCGTTCGCGTCGCTCCCTCGACGCGGGGAATGGTTTGCGCCGCCTCAAACTGAAGCTCGGCGGTCGCGGGTGCGATTCCAAGCAGGACAAAAGCAAAAGATAGAGCCGTGCGAAAAATGGTCTGCATCATGAGATGGTTCGTGATCAAGTGAGGATTTCATGAACGACGCGGCCATGGACATCGGTCAAACGAAAGTCGCGACCTTGAAATCGGTAGGTCAACCGCTCGTGGTCGAAGCCCAACAGATGGAGGATCGTCGCGTGCAGGTCGTGCACGTGCACTTTGCCCTCGGTCACACCGAAGCCGAGTTCATCGGTTTGGCCATGGATGTGGCCCGCCTTGACACCGCCTCCGGCCATCCAAAGGGTGAACGCGTCAACATGATGATCGCGGCCGATCGATTCACGCACCTCGCCCATCGGCGTGCGGCCGAACTCGCCGGCCCAGATCACCAATGTGTCGTCCAGTAGCCCACGTCGCTTCAAATCGATCACCAGGGCCGCCGATGCTCGATCGACCTCGCGGCAAATCTCCGGAAGGTGATGATCGAGGTTTTCGGTTGGCCCGCCGTGGTGATCCCAATTGGTGTGATACAGCTGTACGAAACGGACGCCCCGCTCAACCAATCGTCGGGCGAGCAGACAATTGTTGGCGAACGAGGGCTCGCCGCGCTGGGCACCATAGAGCCGGAGGGTCTCCTCCGACTCACCGTCTGTTTCCATCAATTCCACGGCGCTGGTTTGCATTCGGAATGCCATTTCGTAGGCGTTGATACGAGTTGCGATTTCCGGGTCACCGACCTCACGGAGCCGCTCTTGGTTGAGTGAACGGACAACGTCGTGAAACTGCCGCTCCCCGTCCCGCGACGCCCCTCGAGGGCTCCGAAGGTAGAGGATCGGGTCACCCTGCCCGCGAAACGGAACACCCTGGTAGGAGGTCGGAAGGAAACCGCTGCTCCAGAGCGTGGCCCCGGCACGCGGCCCGCGGGGCCCCGACTGTAGCACGACGAATCCGGGCAGGTCTCGAGACTCGCTCCCCAAGCCGTAGGTCGCCCAGGCGCCCAGTGCCGGTCGCCCCGGTGCTTGAAAGCCCGCGTTCATGAACAATTTCGCGGGGCCGTGGTTGAAAACATCGGTCGTCATCCCACGCAACCAACAGACGTCATCGACAATCCGGCGATGCTCGGGGATCAATTCGCTCAGTTCCATCCCACAGCCACCGTAGCGGCCAAATTGATACTTTGACCCGAGCAGCGTTTCGTTTCCCTTCAAGAACGCAAACCGCTTGCCCTCCATCTGGCTCGCCGGCGGAGCTTGACCATGCAGCTCACGCAGCGCCGGCTTGTCGGTGAAGAGGTCGAGCTGGCTGGGGCCACCGGCCATGAACAGAAAGATCACCCGCTTCGCTCGCGCGACGTGATGAGGCAACTTCGGCGTCATCGGACCGGCTGCGCGTGTGGCCGCGCCCGCGTCAGCGGCCGCCGCCGAATCGGAAGCACCAGAGAGCAATTGCTGCAGCGCGATCGCGCCCAAACCGATCCCACAATCCCCGAAAAAGTGTCGCCGCGTGGAATCTCGCAGCTCGGCGGCACGAAGGTCAGATGGATCGGACATCGATCGGCTCATTCTCGCGTGATGAAGTTATCGGTGTTGAGGATGGCGCGAACCACAGCCGCCATAGCCGCCTGGGAACCGTCGTCGTCGCGCGAAGAAACCCCGGAACGCCCACTAGCATCGCTCGCGCCAACCAAGGTCGTCTTTCCGATCCGATCGGCGGCCACGGAGTCGTGGTAAGCCTCCAACGTCGCCAACTCGCCGGGCGACGGTGAACGTCCCAACAACAATCGAAATGCGTGGCGAACCCGCTGCGCCACGGTCGCATCGCCTCGCTCTCGCATGATCCGCCGGCTAGTCGCTGCGGCGAATTCGAGGAACGCCCCATCGTTGGCGAGCGCCAACGCCTGCAGTGGCGTGTTGGAACGCGGTCGCCGGGTGCACGTGACTTGGAAGTCCGGCGCATCGAAGGTCGTGAACATCGGATGCGGTGCTGAACGAAAGAACTCCGTGTACATCGCCCGGCGATAGCGACCCCCGCCCTGATCCTCGACCCAAGCTTTATCCCGCTGGGTGAACGCATAAACGCCACCGGGCTGTGGCGGATGAACGCTCGGACCACCAAGCGTTCGGTCGAGCAACCCCGATGCCGACAGCGCCGAATCACGAACGATCTCCGCCTCGAAGCGGATTCGATTTTGCCTCGACAACAACCGGTTGCGCGGATCGATTCGCTCGATGTCATCTCGGTGAACCGACGATTGCCGATACGTATCACTGGTCACAATCAATCGATGCAGACGCTTCATCGACATCCCGTGTTCGATGAAGTCTCGCGCCAGCCAATCGAGCAGTTCGGGATGCGTCGGTGGCGTCCCCTGTGTGCCGAAGTCCTCCTCGGTCTCGACCAAACCGATCCCAAAGTATCGCATCCAAACACGATTGACCGTGACACGAGGCGTGAGCGGGTTTTCGGGCGAGACCAACCAACGGGCCAAATCAAGGCGGGTTAGCGCGTCGCCATCGGACTGGCTGACCTCCGGCACATCGATTGATTGAACCAGTCGAGGTGGACGCGGACGCAAAGGGCCAATTTCTGTATCGGGACGGAGAAAGTCGCCGCGAACACTGATGAACGTTTCCCGAGGGTCCGGCAGCTCCTGCATCACCATCACGTTCGACGTTTCCCAGCGGACGAATTGCTCGGCCTGTTCCGGAAATGCTTTGCGAAGCGCCGCCAGCAATCGGCTCTGCTGATCCGCAGTCCGAGTTTCACGACGCGCTGCGATTGCCTTGAGCAGCGTCTTTGCTTCGGCATGGCTGAACATCGACTTTGCCGAACTGGGTGAATCGTCCACGGGCTCGGCAATGCCCTGCAGAATGGTCTTGAGTTCCGCCTCCCGCTTGACTTGTTCCGCCTGGCGGTGACGCAACCACTGCGGCGCCGAAAACCCGAGCACTTCCCCCGGTTCGACCACCACCGTCGCACCGGCATTGTTCACGTCGGTTGTCGAATTGAAGAACGCAAACATTTCGTAATATTCCCGATGCGTGATCGGGTCGAACTTGTGCGTGTGGCACTGGGCACAACCGAGAGTCAGGCCGAGCCAAACGACACCCGTCGTGTTGACGCGATCGACGACTGACTCGTGACGAAACTGTTCCGGATCGACGCCGCCCTCTTGATTGATCAGCGTGTTGCGATGAAATGCCGTGGCAATGATTTGCTGCTTGGTCGCATCCGGAAGAAGATCGCCGGCAAGCTGCTCGACCGTAAACTGGTCAAGCGGCATGTCGTCACCCACGGCCCGAATCACCCAATCACGGTACGGCCACATCGAACGCTGGCTATCGATCGAATAACCGTGCGAATCGGCGTATCGGGCTTGGTCGAGCCAGTGACGCCCCCATCGTTCGGCGAAATGCGGCGACGCCAGCAGTCGATCGACCAGACGATCGAAGGCATCCGGGCGGCGATCGCGCACGAAAGCATCGACGTCCTCGGGTTCAGGCAACAGGCCGGATAGGTCGAGCGAAACGCGGCGAATCAGCGTCGCACGATCGGCCGCTGGCGAAGGCGCCAGATCAATACGTTCTAACTCGTTCGCGATGAATCGATCGATGGGATTCGACGCACGAGAGCCCAGCGACACATTGGGCGGTGTGGTTGTGCGCAGCGGCATGAAGGCCCAGTGCGGCTGGTACTCGGCGCCCTCGTCGATCCACCGCCGCAGCGTCTCGATCTGGTCAGGCGTCAGTCGCTCCTTCTTCGCCGCGGGCGGTGGCATCACGAGGTCAGGATCATCCGAAAGGATCCGCTCGATCATCGCGCTGGCTTGCCAGTCACCCGGAACGATTGCCGTTACGCCCGACCCATCCTCGCCCGTGGCATGGCCGCGAAGGTCCAAGCGGAGATCCGCCTCGCGATGCTTTTCGTCGGGTCCGTGACAGGAAAAGCACGCGCCCGAAAGGATCGGGCGGATCTGATCATTGAAGCTGACTTTGTCGACCTGCGCAGCGACGGCCGCCTGCCCCACGGGTACTTCGCCGACAGCCTGCTCGAACGTTGACAGCGCGCTCAAAGCAGATCCGGTGACCAAAGCGATGCCAACGAGAAACTTCGGCATGGTGGTTGCGGTGATCAAAAAATGCATCGCGAACAGTCGGCGGAACGGGTAGGAAGCGAAAAAGACGTGAATGAGGCGGGCGGAGGACGCAGGGCCTCCTCGACCCATCATAGCGTGATGCCCAAAACAAGCGACTAAAGCGAACCGTACTCACCGCCAGGCAGATTGCATTCTTGCGACCATATGGGGGGTGGATCATCTCTGACGCACTAGAAAACGGAACCGCAGGCGCCGGTCAAACCGCGCCGGCCAGGAGCGCGCTGGGGCATGGGTATTGCGGGCTCCGACGGGGGTGATGGTTTCACGCGGAGCCGCGGGGAACGCGGAGAGAACGAATCCCCAAACTCAGTCCCTCAGTCCCTCAGTCCCTCAGTCCCTCAGTCCCTCAGTCCCTCAGTCCCTCAGTCCCTCCGCGTCTCCGCGCCTCCGCGAGAAAACAGGCGCCGGTCAAACCGCGCCGGCCAGTAGCGCGTTGGGTCATGGGAATTGCGGGTTCGGATCAGGGCGGTGGTTTCACGCGGAGACGCAGGGAACGCGGAGAAAGCGCATTCCCATACTCAGTCCCTCCGCGGCTCCGCGCCTCCGCGAGAAAACAGGCGCCGGTCGCGACGAGCCGACCACCAGTGGCTTGGTCAACAATCGCCGAGTTGTTGTCGCAGGCGGCGAAGGATGCGGCTGCGAGATTGACGGACCGATGCGGCGGACACGCCCAGCTCACCGGCGACCACCGCGGTCGCAATCCCATCGACCGCCGATCGCCAAAAGGCTTGCCAGGATCGCGGTTCAAACTCGGCTTGCACCTGCGCCATCGCTCGTCCGATCAATTGGTTCCATCGCATCAGGTCGGTCGGATCATCTTGCGGGACCGGAGGCGACTGAACCTCGGTCTGAAACCATCGCAACATCGAGCTGCCGCCGGCCGCGGTGCCCTGCCGCGAGACGCGTCGCTGGTGATCGCGGATCTTGTTTCGGGCGATCGTCCAGAGCCACCCACGGAAGGCGCCTCCGCGCTGGTGCGGCGAAAAATCTCGCAGTCCGGTGGAGACAGCGGCGAAGACCTCTTGGACGCAGTCCGAGGTTCCATGCAGATCAAGGTCGCAGCGGCGGCACCAATGACGTACCAACGGCTCGTAGAGCTGGACCAGGTCTCGCCACGCCTGGGCGTCGGACCGCCGGGCCCGAGCGATCAAGCTTTGACGCGTCGCATCGGTCGGCGAGCGTTCTTCGTTTTGGGACAGTTCTTGCACTGGCCAATCGCCTCCGATCGAAGTCCTGTCACGCGCCGATCGTTTTAGAATGAGTCCGATACTTCACGCGGACGGCCCCTCAATCCTAAACACCGCAGCCGCCCTGGGGAATCAATCATGATGACGCTGGAGTACCCGCCCGCCATGCAACCCGCTGACACGAAAGCCGTCTGCCCGTCCCGCGAAACCCTTCGCGGTTACTTGGCGGGCTGGACCGACGACCAGCAGTCGTCGCAGATCGAGCAGCATTTGGCCAATTGCGGCGAGTGCGAAGGGACGATTGGCGAGCTTGAAACGGAGCCCGACTCGTTGCTTCAATCACTGCGTGATCGATCGATCGGCGACACCGATTCTTCGCACGCCATCAACGATAATGCGAATGAAACCGAGGCGGTTCGGGTGGCAGAGGTGGGGCCAGCTTGGGCGCCGTGGCAGCCGCCCGAGGGCGATCTGGGCGCGTACGAGCTGCTGCAGCTGTTGGCTCGCGGTGGAATGGGCGCGGTGTATTTGGCTCGGCATCGTGAATTGAGGAAGACCGTCGCGATCAAGCTGCTTCCCGCCCCTTCGGCCGAGAATCAGGAGGCACTGGCTCGTTTTCAACGCGAAGTGCGTGCGGCGGGGCGACTCAATCATCCGGCCATCGTGGCGGCGACCGACGCGGGCACGCAGCGTGGAACCCACTACTTGGTGATGGAGCTGATCAACGGGATGGACCTCAGCCAGCTGGCGCGGCAAACGGGACCTCTGTCGGTCGGCGACGCCTGCGAGCTGGCGC
>JBGTCJ010000317.1:0-7179 GCA_041748895.1 Pirellulaceae bacterium | reverse complement strand
GGGTAAGGATGTTTACTGCGAAAAACCGTGCGGGATCACGATCGAGCTGTGCCAAAAGCTGGCCGATACGGTGGCACGTCATGGCCGCGTGTTTCAAGCCGGTACGCAGCGGCGCAATCAGCAACATTTTGCGCACGCCGTCAATCTGGCCCAGTCAGGGGCGCTCGGCCAGTTGCAGACGGTTCATGCTTCGATTTACGAGCTGATGAACTCGCACGACTGGCTGCCCGAACAGCCCGAACCTCCGCGAGAGATTGTCGATTGGGATCGCTGGCTCGGCCCAGCCCCCTGGAGACCATACAACGAAGACTACGTCAATGGTCGCTGGCGCGGGTACCACGACTTCGATTCAGGGGCCAAGCTGCTCGATTGGGGCGCGCACACGCTTGACCTTTGCCAATGGGCCTGCGAGATGGACGGTTCGATGCCGGTCCAGTGGGAACCGATGAATGTTCCGGGCGACAATGTGATTCACGGTCGCTATGCCAATGGCGTCAACGTTGTCCTTCGAAAGGGCGGGTGGATGGGACTGGGCACCTGCCCGATTCGCCTCGAAGGCTCCGAGGGATGGGTCGAGACCGGCGATTCCGGGCGAATGGCCGTGTCGAGTGACGCGCTGAGGAAGGATTTGCCACCGCCGGTTGACGCCGGTACGGTTCCTCGCACGCACGTGAGAGATTTTTTTGATTGTGTCAAGACTCGCCGTCAACCTCGCGCCAACGCCAATGTCATGCGATCGAGCCATATCGCTTGCCATACCGCGGCGATCGCCTGGCAGCTCGGAAGGAAGTTGCGGATCGACCCGGTTTCCGAGTCATTCGTTGACGATGAGCAGGCCAATCGGATGTGCAGTCGTGCGATGCGCGCCCCCTACGTCGTCTAGGCTCACGGCGAACCCACGACTTTAGGAGATCAGTTCGAGGTCGGCGAAGGCCAAGCGAAACGATTTGGTTTCGCCCTCGCCGAAGCGAATCGTCGCGGTGCACTTTGGTCCGCGACCTGTCACGGTGAGGATCTTTCCCTCACCATGCTTTGGGTGCATTACCATCGCACCCGGCTTGTAGTGCGCCAGGTTGCGTGTTCCCTCACCCGCCAACTGCGCCGCCGTCTTGAGCCCACTGGAGAGTGTGCCGGAGGAGATCGATCGTGACTTGTGATTGCCGGCTAGGGTTTGCGAAAGGTTTGCCGTGCGCTGAGACGCCTCCAATTGACAGACATCATCCGCGGCTTCACCGACCACCATGGAGTCGTCATCCGGATCGGACAAGTTCCATGAATCGGGGAAATCATCGCCGTAGGGATCGTGGTCAAAACAGTCGTGGGCGAGGTCAGGTTCAAGGTGACGCAGTTCCTCCCTGGGCAATTCGATCAGGAATGGGCTGGCGATCGCCGGGCGAACGTCCCCGAGAACCAATCGTCGTTTGCAATAGCTGAGTTGAAGCCGTTGCTCGGCGCGGGTGATTCCGACGAACAGCAACCGTCGTTCTTCCTCAATCTGGTCGTCGTATTCTTTGCTGCGAGCGTGCGGCAGTAGGTTGTCCTCGACCCCGATTACAAATACGTGCGGGAATTCGAGGCCCTTGGCCGCGTGCAGCGTCATGATGGTCACTCGATCATCATTTTCCTCCCAATCATCGGTACTCGAGACCAGGGCGATCTGTTCGAGAAACGCCTCGAGCGAACCGTCCTCGGGGTGTTGTCGATCGAATTCGACGGCCGCCGTGACGAACTCGTCGACGTTCGCCAGCGGGCTGTTGTCCTGCTGCTCCTCGGCGTGTTTCTCGAGGTATTCGCGGTACCGCGTCGCCTCAAGTAGGAACAGCACAAGGTCTTCAACCGTGGCGGTTGCCTTGACCCGGAGCGAATCGTAGAGGGCGACGAACGCGGCCACTTTGACGGCCGAACGCTTGGCGATCGACCCAATCAAACCAGCTCGGCGGGCGACTTCGAGCAGCGGAACTCGATCGTGATCCGCGGCCTCACGCAGTCGGGCGAGCGTTGTCGCCCCGATGCCGCGAGCCGGAGTGTTGATAATCCGTTGTAGCGCCACATCGTGCGCGGGATTGTTGATCAGGTGGAGGTAGGCGAGCAAGTCTTTGATTTCGCGCCGCTGGTAAAACTCGGTGCCGTTGACGATCTGGTACGGCAGCCCCCTTCGACGCATCGCGTGCTCGAGTGCGCGGGTGAGTGAATTCATTCGGCAGAAAATGGCGTGATCGCTCGGTCGGGACTGGTCCCGTTCGATAGCCGAGGCGATTTGATCGGCGATGTCATCTGCCTCCTGCGTGCCGTCTTCGTAGAGCCGTAGGATGACGGGATCGCCCTCGGGGTTGGATGTGAACAGTTCCTTGTGTTTGCGACGACGGTTGTGTCGGATCAATTGATCGGCGACTCGAAGGATGTTGGGCGTGCTCCGATAGTTTTGCTCGAGCCTTACCGTTTTGACGTTCGGGTAGTCCTTCTCAAAGTCGAGGATGTTATTCAGGTCCGCGCCACGCCATCCGTAGATCGATTGATCGGGGTCGCCGGTCACCGAGAGGTTGGGATAATTGATCGACAGGGCGCGCACGATGGCGTACTGGGCGAGATTGGTGTCCTGGTATTCATCGACCAAAATGTATCGGAAACGGCCATCGAGCTCGGATCGCAGTAGGTCGCTGTCGCGGAGGATCGTGGCGACGTGAAGCAATAAGTCGTCAAAGTCGACAGCGTTGGCAGTCAAGAGTTGTTGCTGGTAGATCGGGTAGACGCGAGCGGCGATCTGCTGGCTGTGTCGCAGCGACTGTTCGGACATCGCTTCGGGGGTGACCAGACGATTTTTCGCGCGGCTGATTTCCGAAGCGATTTGTTCCGGAGAGGTGTGGCTGGTGGAGACCGATGCCGCGTCGATCGCCCGTTTGATCGCCTGTTTGGCGTCCGCGGCATCGTAAATCGAGTAGTTCTCCGCGAGACCCACCATCTCAGCGTGACGCCGAAGCAGCCGGGCGCAGAAGCGGTGAAAGGTCCCCATCCAGACGCCCTGTCCCGGAGCGAGGACCTCGACTCGCTTCTTCATTTCGTCGGCCGCCTTGTTGGTGAACGTCAGCGCGACGATTTGCCAAGCCGGGATTCCTTGCCGCAGGAGGTTGGCGATGCGGTGGGTGACCACGCGTGTCTTTCCACTGCCTGGCCCGGCGAGAATCAGCATCGGGCCATCGATGTGTCGTACCGCCTCGGCTTGAGGTGCGGTCAGACCACGCAAGAGTTCGTCCATGTCGATTCCGTATCCGTGGTAACTCGGAGGGCGCCGAGCTGTCGGGGATGACCGACCTACCTGAGACGGCCGGTTCCGTGCTTGTTTCGTGATCCCCTATGATAACGGCTGGCCACGCGGAACTTCCCGCGGGTTGGCCAGTTTTCCATTTCATCTTGGCCGCTGATGAGTACCCCAAAAAACGTCATTGGGCAAACGCTAATTCCCTGTAGCACCGATCCGATGACGGGGTTTTATCGCGACGGTTGCTGCCACACGGGAGCCTCGGATGTTGGTGTGCATGTCGTCTGCGCCGTGATGACGTCGGACTTTCTGAAGTTCAGTCGTTCACGAGGCAACGATTTGGTGACACCTAACGAGGCCTACCAGTTTCCCGGATTGAAGCCGGGAGATCGTTGGTGTCTCTGCGCCGCTCGCTGGAAAGAGGCTTTCGATGCCGGCTTTGCACCGCCGGTCGTCTTGGAAGCCACTCACATATCGGCATTGGAATTCGCCTCGATCGAAGAACTTCGAAGGCATGCCGCCCGCGCCGATGAGGCGGCCGAGTGAGCGGGTGCCGTTCAGGCCGATCGACGCTGCGTTGCCCCATCGGAACCCTCGTCGGCATCTTGACTGGGTCCGGGCTCCGGGGCGGCGGTTTGTTTTGAAGGTGGTTCTCGCCACGCGTCCGGTAGCGTTCGGATATGCAGATCACGCTGGGGGAAGGCGATCTCGATCTTGGCCTCGAGGAACCGCTCGTTGATCGTGGTGTGCAGTTCGTGAATCGTCTTGAGTCGGATGTCCAAGGCACTGACGAAGCATCGGACAACGATGTTGAGCGTCGAATCTCCGAAGCCTTCGAATGTCACCATGGGCTTGGGATCGACTAGGACGTTTTCGTGCTGGGCACAGATCTGCTCGAGCAGCGCGCAGGCCGCACGCGTGTCGCTCCCGTAGGCCACGCCGACATTGATTAGGATCCGATTCGTGCTGTCCGATAGCGTCCAGTTGATCAATCGTCCCGTGATCAAATCCTTGTTCGGGATGATCAATTCCTGACGATCGTGGTTGGTCACGGTCGTTGCCCGCATCTTGATGCGGCTGACCGACCCGGTAACGCCATCGATGGTGACGACATCACCGACGCGAATGGGTTGCTCGAATAGCAAGATGAGGCCGCTAACGAAGTTCGCGAAGATTTCCTGCAGGCCAAAACCGAGGCCGACGGTAAGGGCCGCGACCAGCCACTGGATTCCCTCCCACCGAAACCCGAGCGTTCGCGCCGAAACGAAGATGGCGACGGCCCAGAGTGCGTAGCTGGCGAGCGATGTGATCGCGTATCGACCCGGTTTGTCGATCGGCAATCGTTCGAGCAGCAGGCTCTCCAGCAATCCTGGAACGTTCTTGACCGCGATCCAGGCGAGAATCAGTGTGGGAAGTGAAATCAGCAGTTTGGCGAGTGTGACCGGAACGCGTGTGCCGTCGCCGGCGGTCGTGTTCCAAAGCGTGACCCCGTCGAGAATGTTCACGGCCGGAAACACCGACTCCCAAATCACCGTCAGTCCGAACAGGATCACGAGCCCCATCACGGCGTGGATCAACCGCAGGGTTTGGGCGTTCATGTTGACGGCTTCTGTCGCGGTCGTCGCCACTGCCGTCGGCGCCAGATCGCTGCGCTCAACGACGGCCGCGTGCTCGCGTTGCTGGGCCTCCCAGACTCTTCGGCGATGCATCACAAACCACCGACGCAACAGGCCGCCGAGGACGAGCACGCTGATCCCAAGCCAAAGGGTCCAATAGAGCCGGGCGGTCAGCAGCGTCGCCGCGTAGCTGTAGCCAATGAACGTCAAGGCCGCGAGCACCAACGGAAGCAGGGTCAGTAGCGGGTGCCAAACAAACCGAAGCTTTCCCAGCCATCCATCGGTTTGGTCGTTTAGGTAGGGCGCCAGCAATCCGGTTCGGGAGTGAAGTGACTGCCATGTTAGCGCCGCTAGCACGCTCATCCCGACCATGAAAATCAACCGTTCCAGCGGATTGTCGACCATCGAATGCCGAGCGCTCGCCGCCACCCGCCAAAGAATCAGCATCGGAATTCCCAGATCGATTAGCATTCGCAGTGCCGTTCTCGTCGGTTTGACGACCTCGTCTCGGTAGCCGAAGTGGGCGGTCAACAACCCGCCGCAACGAAGCATCTGCCGCATTGCTTCCATCGGAAATAGCGCCGCGGCGGCCATCAACAAGGCCGAACCGAAGGATCGAAGAAATTCATCCCGGTCGGCCACGCCCAAAATGGCGGTACCCAAAACGATCAATGTGAGAACCGGCGGAATCACGAGCACAAACGTGATCAAAATCGCGAACAGGGTGGGACGCATCGAACGGATATCTTCGCGGGCAGCCAACTGTCCTGTGGCGATCAGTCGTCGGCGCAGTCGCGACCCGAAAATCCAGAGTCCCAGGGCTCCCACGATCCAAAGCACGAGGAGGTCGAGTCGCGCGACCAATCCGGTGCGAAACGATCGCGCCAGCAGCTTCAGGTGCTCGGGATGCACGATCCAACGGAATGTTCTCCACGAGTGCGCAAGGTCGGAAGGGCGGAACGGCGGCGCGTTGCGAATCCAGATCACGTGACTGTCGATCAGGACTCTCAGATTTGTGACCACGAGCCGTTTGTCATCGAGCACCTCCTTGAGTTCGATCAGCTCGACCAAGTACTGATCGACGTCCGACTTCATCTGCGTCACCAACTCGACCTCGCGAGGATCGACTTGGTCACCGCGCATCGGAAGGGCGACGTCGGGTCGCAACCTCATCCCACTGGTGTAGTCGCCGCGTAGATCTTCGAGCGTGATATCAAGATCAGATTGCACCGACCGCGCCCACTCGATCGATTCATCGACGCTGGCGATGTCGCCTCGGAGGTCCGTCACCGGCGCCAACTTGGCCCGCGTCAGCTGTAGCTTCAAGCCCAGCCCAGGTCTGAGCCCATGACCCGAGAGGATATCGCGATCGATGTCCGTTTGGGTCGACTTGAGTGTCTCGGTCAGTCCATCGAGCCGATTTTGCTCTTCGGTGAGCCGCGATTGCAGCTTTCGCTGGGCGTCGATGAGTTCGAGCCAATTGTCTCGGTGTTTGAGGACGATGGAGGTTGTGGGATCGAGCCCAGCCGCTTCGAGCTGTTCCTGATGATCGGCGAGATCCGTGTCGACTTGGTATTCGCGTTGACGTCCGAGCGTTTCGCTCCAGAATTGCAGCCTCCGCTCGGTGCGACGGATTTCACGTCGGGCCAACTCGATCTGCGCCGGCAACAGTTCGGCCTCGGAAGTGATCGTGGCCTGTTCCTGAAGCAGGGTTGCCAGCTGCCTGCGAAGCAGTTCCAAACGGATGGCTCGCTCGGCGGTACGAGCCGCTTTGAGTGTTCCCTGAGGATCGTCATTGACGTCGGGAAGCGGAGTCGATTCCGCGGCTTCGATGGCCGCTCGCGCATCCGCGATCAGTTTGGGTAGTTGGTTCCGCTTGGCGGTCCGCTCTCTCTGGTTGGCCTCCAGCCTGCGAAGTGTTTCCCTGGCGGCGATCATCGCTGCATCGGCCTCGGCTCGGCGCTCCTTGAGCGTTTCGATCGCCATCCAATCGGCGTTGCTCGGAAAGCTCTCGGGAACGACGTCCCCAGCCACGAGATTCTTTGCAGTCAAGGTGCGCTGGGCGGCGGTCGAGGCGGCTTGAGCCAATGCCGCCTCTCGCTCGATTTCAGTCGCCAGAGTTCGAAGCAGTTCGAGTGTGCTTCGATACGTTGCGGTCAGCCGTTCCTTTAGCTTTTCGTCGATACCGGTGTCTGCCGCGAGACTGTCGAGCTGTGACTGGACCCCTTCGAGTGAAGGAAGCGCCGCCGCGCCGGCGCTAACGACACCCGGGGACGCGGCGGCAGGGGGTGTCGCGGGCGATGGAAC
>JBGTCJ010000316.1:0-7193 GCA_041748895.1 Pirellulaceae bacterium | reverse complement strand
GACCATTTTGCCCTTGCGCTAAACGGTCCATCGGACGGCGACGGCGAGCGCGGCGCGGAAAGCGGCACACGAGTGGCGCGGAATCGGGCGCAGCAGCCACCCGCGGGGAATCGCAACGCTCGCAAGCATCGAGCGGAAGTGACGATGCGACAACAGTTTATGCGAATCCTGACGACACGCCGCAAAACGTCGCAAGTGGACGGCACGGATGGGGTGGGATTCGAACCCACGATACGCGTTAACGTACGCCGGTTTTCAAGACCGGTGCCTTCAACCGCTCGGCCACCCATCCGACTTAATTCCATCCCGTGTTTTACGGGTTTTTCTTCCGCTCGACCTGTCCGCCCTTAACTGGCTGCAGCGACTTGACAACCTTTTTGACCCCCGCGACAGCCGAAGCCTGCTTGGCTTCGCGACGAATGTCCCAAAGGCGCAATGCGCCGACCGCCCAGCGGGCAAAAGAGATCCTTTTGCTATCGCCTGAAGTGCGGTCGGGTCTCGATTCCGCGGCCGATTCTACCGCTCGCCCCGAATCTGTGAAACCGCCGATGAGGGCGATCGGATGGATAATGGCTCACGGTCCGCTTAACGCATGATCAGCGGAATCGGGGGAAGGAGGCTTGGACGCCTGGATCGCTCACAAAGAGGACGAGTCTCGATTGACGGCCCGGCGACAGACTCGTCGATTTTCTGGACTGCGGCTCCACCCACTGCCGAACTTAACGATTGGTGCCCGTGGTTACTCATTTGTCGGCTGGGTGGTGAGTTCGATGACGCTTTTGCCGATCGGGTTGTCTCGAGTCAGCGAACCACTGAAATCACAGCGGTTACTCTACCAACTGTCGGCCGATCAGTCGGCGCTGTTGAAGAAGTTCGACCAGCTCAGCAGCGGGTTGCGGGTGACACGCGTGAGCGACGATCCTGCGGCGGCGGGTCGCGCCATCGTTTTGCAGCGCGGTATCGCGCGGTCGGAACAGCTTACGCGAAATGCGGGCGTTGCCGAGAGCTATTACTCGGCGACCGATCAGGCCCTCGGGCGACTCGACGATCTTCTCATCGAAGCCCGAGCCACAACCGTCCAAGGCGCGCAAACCGTGCTGAGCGCCGACGAGCGACTGACGTTGGCTGAGACCATCGAGAGGACGATCGACGGTGTGATTTCAACGGGCAATGCGATGTTTCGCGAACACCAACTGCTCAGTGGGGTGCTCGGCCAGGGCGATTCACTGACCCGCTCGCAAGACTCGGTCGTCTTTCGAGGGAACGATGCCACTGCACAAGCGTTCATTGGTGGCGGAAGCCTCACACACCCGATCGGCGTAACAGGCACGCAGTCCTTGGGTTTGGCGTCGACGATCGTGGCGGGAACGGCAATCGGACCGGCCGTGGATTCCCAAACCCGAATGGTTGATCTACGCGGCGGTCTCGGGGTCGAAGCGGGAGTCCTCCGAGTTTCCGATGGTGGAAACTGGGTCGATGTGGACTTTCGGTTCGCGGCGACCATGGGCGATGTGGTAGCAACGCTCCAGTCGGTCAATCTTGGCGGTCGCAGTTTAACGGCTCAGGTCCAGCCCGATGGGCTGAGCGTCGGTTATGCCGACGGCCTTCCAGGAACGTTGGCGATTGCCGATGCGGCGGGAAGTCGTATGGCCGAGCAGTTGTCGCTCAGCAACCCAATGGGTACTTCATCGCCTCCTCTTGTTGCGGCTGGCCTTTCCCCGCGATTGACGCTGACGACTCCGCTGGCCCAACTGGCCGGAGGCAGCGGCATCGATGTATCCGCTGGAATTCGGATCGAGCGCGGGGGCGAGACTTTCGTCATTGACCTTTCTAGCGCCGAGACGGTCGGCGACGTGTTGGTGGCAATCAATCGCAGTCCCGGCGATCTGCGTGCCGAGATCGACCCGGAGCGCGGGGCGATCCACCTGCGAGCGCTTCGCAGCGGCGTGGACTACTCGATTGGTGAAAATGGCGGCCAAGCCGCGAGTTTGCTGGGGATTCGAAGCTCGACGGGCGCCACGTTGCTGAGCGACCTTGACCGCGGACGAGGCATTTCGCTCGATCCGCTTGGAAGCGATTTGATCATCGTCCGGCCCGATGGAACCGAACTTGCCGTGGAGCTTGAGGGGGCTCTGACGATCGATGATGTGATCGATCGAATCGCTTCGCATCCGCTCAATCAAGACACCGATCGTGTCGTGGCCGCACTGCGTTCAGGCGGCAATGGGATCGAACTGTCCGCGCCCGATGGGGTCGGTCCACTGATTGTTCGCGTTGGGGGTTCGAGCCAAGCGGCGGTGCAGTTGGGGCTAGTGCCTGCGGGCGAAACCCAGTCAGTGGGCCAGTCGCAGGGCGGAAATCAGGTTTTGGCGGGAGTCGATTATCGACCGCGTGAGGCTGGCGGAACGATCGATACGCTTGTCCGACTCGCTGATGCTCTGCGGACCGGCGATGTACACGAGATTGAGCGACTTCAGAAGCGGATGGATGAGGATTTGGACCGCTCGGTAAGGACACGGGGTAGAGTTGGAATCTGGACGCAAAATCTCGAGCGACTGCGGTCGATGGCAGAGGACGAGGTGGTTTCGCTCAAGGGCCAACTCTCCAATGAGATTGATGCCGATCTCACGACGGTGATCAGCGAGATCACGCAGAAACAGGCTTCCATCGAGGCCTCGTTGAGGCTGATCGGTCAAATGGCCAACCTTTCGCTGCTAAATTATCTGTAATCGTCTTCTTGTAGCGATTTTGTCGATTCGTCGGTTTGTCCTGCCGATAACTACGACACGGCGGTGGTCTGGCGATCGCTTTTCGACCGCGCGTTAACGAATCGGCCACCCCGAGGACGGGACAGCACTCGCCGGCATGGATGGGAATGGGATCATGAAAATCGAGACGCAACGTTTTGGAACGTTGGAGATTGACGAGCGAGAGTTGTTTCTTTTTCCCCAAGGTCTGATCGGCCTCGAAACTTTGCGGCAATGGGCGTTGGTTCCCGACCCCGAGAATCCGACCGTCGCTTGGTTGCAGAGTGCGTCACGCGGTGACCGCGCGTTCGCGATGATCAGCCCAAGGCTTTTCGTGCCCCACTACCGGGTTCAGGTGAGCCGGCGATCGTTGGAGATCCTTCAGTTGCGGACGGATCATCGGACGTTCGTGCTCACCATTGTCGCGGGGAAGGTCGGTAGCCTGACCACCAACCTGCGCGCCCCCGTGATCATCAACCTTGACCGACGCCTGGGTTGCCAAGTGGTGACCGGGGATGAGCAACCGCTTCGATTCGAGTTGCCGTTGGGTGTCAAAGCGACGCTTCGACACGCCGCATGAGTGATCGCGATGCGTTTGGTTGGAAGGTCGATGGGGCATTTGAGGTATCCGCGTCGCGGACTGATCATCGGCCACGGAGGATGAATCCGCATGACCGGCGAAATCGCAACTTCATCGGATAAGTGTCAGTTCGTCCGGGATTGATCCGATAGTCTCAGTGTCGAGTTGACTACCCCCGCTTTCCGGTGCGACGAATCATCGTCGATTCGGGTGCGGTCTGGGGACTCGCTCAGTCTCACACTTCCCCGGACTATCTGAAAGAAACGAAGAGGGCACCATGTTGGTCCTTTCGCGGCACCGTGACGAGAGCATCATGATCGGCGACGATGTCGTTGTGACCATCGTGGATATCCGAGGCGACAAGGTTCGCTTGGGGATCGAGGCACCGCAGTCGATCCCTGTGCATCGTCAAGAAGTCTACGAGGCGATTCAAAGGGAGAATCGGAAGGCGTCGCAAACCGACGTCGACGCGACGCGTGACGTTCGCCCCGCGGTCGAATCTCGATCGACCAGGGATGTTCGAGGACCGCGACCGCCGAGGCAGGATCGGTAGCGCCGGCGGACTCGAACGAAACCTCAACCGGGGCGGAAAAACCCACATGGTTGCGTGAGGGCTGATGAAGCGGTGCACTCGCTGCGAGTGTTCGGCTTCACCAGCCCTCAACTCATTTCCGGGGGGTCGATGGGGTCCGATGCCGCGGGCTGGACGATCGATGAAGCGGATCTCCGTGAGCCGAAGACCGCCATAAAAGTTCAAAACGGCCGCGTCGCGGCTTGCTGCGACGGCTTCCCGTGGCAACGGACGGGGGAATCCTTGACGCGCGTAGTGGTTGTACCAGCGGTAGGCCCTAGTTTGCCAAATCTACACCGCTTTAGGGCAGCAAAACACCGCTTTTTCGGATCTGCGTCCGATGTTTGTTCCGACGGGCTCCCAGAAACCGAACCAATCGTCGGTTCGTTCGCACCGTCATGTGGCCACGAGACGAACGTGGGTTCGCCAAGTAGTCATTCGACAATTGTCGCGAGGCCCGCGCCGTTGCGAGACTCGGGATTGCCGACCGGCCATGGAATTGGCTGGAAAATTCCTTCCAAGCTGAACCGACGCCTTTCGGAGAAATAACAAAATGACACGCATCAACACGAACGTTTCGTCGCTCATTGCTCAGAACCGTTTGCAGACGAGCAACCGAGATCTACAAACCGCGCTGACTCGGCTCAGCACCGGCCTTCGTATCAACAGTGGTTCGGATGACCCTGCCGGATTGATCGCGAGCGAAGCGTTACGAAGCGAAATCACCAGCATCAACAAGGCGATCAGCAACACACGTCGCGCCAGTCAAATCATCAGCACCGCCGACAGCGCGCTGGGTCAGGTGAGTAACCTACTCAACGACATTCGCGGGCTGGTCGTCGAAGCGTCCAATAGTGGCGCTTTGAGTCCCGACGAGATCGCCGCCAACCAGCTTCAGGTCGACAGCTCCCTCGAAGCGATCAACCGAATCGCTCAAACGACCACGTTCCAGGGACGAAAACTGCTCGACGGATCGTTGGATTTCATCACAACCAGTGGCACGGGATCCACGAACATCCGAAACCTGTCGATCAACCAAGCCAACTTGGGTGCGACGGGAAGCGTCGGGGTGACGATCAATGTATCGGCCGCCGCGACCAGGGCCGCCGTGGACGTCTCGGGTTTCATTGCCGGCGTTACAGGTGTTGCGGCGACAGGTGAAGTCACCGTCGGCTCGGCATCGACTGCCAGTGCCGCGGCGGGATCGCTGACCATTGCGGGAAGCACGCCCGCCATTGCTGCGACAGGCAATGTCACCGTGGGCGCGGACACAATCACGGTGACGGCCGACACGGCAGGTGCCGCCGGGAACGTTGACATCACCTTCATTGATGGTGGTGCCTCGTCAGCGACCACGGCTGCGATCAACGGTACGACGGGGGCCATCGAGGTCACCTACGACTTTGCCGCGGCGACTGCCTCCGCAGACATCCAGTCGGCGATCGATGGCTTGGCCGGCTTCAGCGCAACCGGAGCGGCTGCGGATAGCTCGACGGCAGGCGTGGGGTTGACCGATAGCAGCCTCACGGGAGGCGCGGACGCCGTCGCCGCCACGACGATCGATGTCACAGCGGATGACGACGGTGCCGCTGGGAACGTCGCCATCACCTTCATCGATGGTGGTGCATCCTCGGCAACGACCGCAGCGATCAACTCGACCACGGGTGCCATTGAGGTCACGTACGACTTCTCCGCTGCCACGGCCGCATCAGCTATCCAAACGGCGATCGATGGATTGACCGGATTCTCGGCGACGGTTTCGGGATCGGGGTCAACCACGGCTGGAGTTGGAGCAACCGATGGCGCGTTGACGGGTGGTGGTGAGGCGGGGTCCAACGTGATCACAGTGACGGCCGACGCTACCGGCGCCGCCGGCAATGTCGCGATCAACTTCATTGACGGGGGTGCCTCCTCGGCAACGACCGCGGCGATCAACTCGACCACCGGCGCGATTGAGATCACGTATGATTTTGCCGCGGCGACCACTGCATCGAGCATCCAGGACGCCATCAATACGCTGACCGGGTTCACGGCGACTGGCGCCGGAAGCACCTCGTCAACCGCCGGCGTCGGCTTGACCAACAGCGCGCTTGCCGGTGGGGTCACGGGAACGCCCAGCGGTGTTCAGGCGGATGTGGTTTTCGAACTGGCCGGGTCAAGTGGCTCCGAAGTGTTCAATATCTCCGCTGGAACGGCGCTCAGCCAAGTGCTCGCTCAGATCAACTTGGTATCCGATGCCACGGGCGTCACGGCCGAATCCGACGGAACGACACTGCAATTGCGAAGTTCCACCTACGGTTCGGCCGCGATCGTTGACCTGCGTATTCTCACCCAGGCGACCGGCGGTAACTTTGGGACCGGTGGGCGGGATACGGGCGACGACATTGTCGCAACGGTCAATGGGCGTAGCGCCAACGGGGTCGGCAATCGACTGTCGATCAACACCGCCACGTTGAACTTTGCTGCCGACCTGGAGGTTGGGTTCACCGGTGACGCGTCCTTCACGATCACCGGAGGCGGCGCGCTATTCCAACTCGGTCCTGATGTGGTCAGCAACCAGCAGGCCCGCGTCGCGATCGGGAGCGTCAACTCCGCTCGGCTGGGCGGTGTCGCTGGCCGCTTGTTCGAACTCGGATCGGGTGAGTCGGCGGCGCTGGGCACCGATCCGACAAGGGCGGCACGCATTGTGACCGAAGCGATCGATCAGGTCACAAGCCTCCGCGGCCGTCTCGGCGCATTCCAAGCGACGACGCTCGAGAGCAACTTGGTGAGTTTGAACGACACGGTTGCGAACCTGCAGGAAGCCGAAAGTTCGATCCGTGATGCCGACTTCGCGCAGGAATCGGCGAACCTCACCCGCGCTCAGATTCTCGTCCAGTCGGGCACCAACGTTCTTGCACTTGCCAATCAGAATCCTCAGAACGTTCTGGCATTGTTGCGATAATCCCACGATGACCCGCCGTCCCTTGCAGGCGGCGAACTTTACCCAATCCGAACGGGCACCCCGGGGGTGACCGATTGGCTTTCGATACCTGCGGCGGCTGGAGTAGTTCCAGCCGCCGCATTTATTTTTGGCCGCCGCCACGGCTCTGCGGATCGCACTCAACTTGATGCCACTCCCCAGCCGAATAGACCCGTTAGGGTCCTCTCCACTCGCTTGACCAACGCCTCATGGGCCGCATCCAATCTTCGATCGGGCTCGTTACCGGTACAGATATCGTCGGTACCGTCGACCAGCTGATCGCCATCAGTGCTCGACCGCGTGATCGGTTGGTCGCTCGAACCGAGGCTCTTT
>JBGTCJ010000315.1:0-3674 GCA_041748895.1 Pirellulaceae bacterium | reverse complement strand
CGATTCCGGCGTGGGTGATCGGAACGTCCCGAGACAGGGCATCACGAATGGCGGATTGCAATCGATCGAGCACTTCCCGCGCGAAGGCTCCGTCGTGCGCACCGAGGTTCGGGGCGCCCGCCTCGCGGAGTAACCGCTCGGCGCTGAAGTCGCACCGAGGCGCGTCGTGTTGGTGGAGCGTGTGGACGGCAACTCGATCGGCCTGAGTTCCCGCCGCCTCGGCGAGCCGCTCGCGAAACACGTCATGGGCCTCGTTTCCGATTCCGATCCAGTCCACCGCGCAGAGCACGATCGGCTCACCTGAACCGAGGATCACGACGCCCCGAGCCCGAAGCCCAAGTTCGCCATGCCGCTTGACGGGATCGTAAGCCATCACCGAGCCCACCGGCGGCGTCGCATCGATGTCAAACGTGGCCAATCGGATCGGAGGCGTAGGTTCACGCGCGGATGCGCGGTGATCCGATGCGACACCCCAAAGGAGGAATAACCCGAGCACCGCGAAGATCCCAGACAAACGAATCATGATGAACCGCTCCGAGGTTTGAAATGCGCTCACACCTGACGCTACCATCGCATCGGACACCGCCGATGGATCGCGAACGATTGATGCGCGAACATTCAACCGTCCACGGTGGATTCGCCAGTGATCTTGCCACCATACATCGCCAAGCGTCCCAATACCGCATCGATCGCGTCGGGTTGGACGCCGTGGGCCTGCAACGCGTCAGCGAAATGGCCGACAAACGCGGAGAAGTGTTTACGGCCAATCCCGCGTCCGCGATGAACCGCAACAAGGTCGCCACCACTGTAGGCGATCGGCCCATCGAGCGCCGAACCGATGAACTCGCGATTCATCCGCTGCAGACGCTCGATCGATACGCCTTCAAAGAAATGGGCCAACTCGGGGTCACCAAGCACTCGCGAATACATGTCGGCAACGATTTCGGTGAGCCGATCACTGCCACCGAGAATTTCATAAAGCGTCGGATCGGAGGACATCAAATTTTGGGCCCGCGGAGGAAAGGTCAGGAAACGATAACACATCACCGACGGTCATCAACACGTGCCTATGCTAGCAAACAGATGGGCCATTTATTTCTCCCGATTCGCCTTGACTGATTTTTGGCGATCGAAACAATCAGGCCTTGTTGAGAGTGGCTGATGCATCTCGACGGGTTTAGGCACGATGCCTAGACACCTTGCGAAGCGGACCAAGCACGTCGCGTGCGTTTGTTCCCCCCCCTGATTCGGCATGGAGGCTGCGATGCGGGCAAATTCTGAGTTCGAGCGTTCCGATTCGTTAAGCGGGTCGCCAGCGACGATGGCGGTCTCGCTTGGCAGTGTGCTTGAGTCGGTTCGTTTTTTCCAGTGCGACGAATTGATCACTCGCCGAATGGCGAGCTCGGTTGACGTTTGCCAACCGGGAGAGCTAGTCGTCTTCCGACTGGGTGTGGACGATCCCGTCGCTTTTGGCGCGGTCGCGCTCGCACGAGGCGCCGCCGGTGTCCTCACTGACCAATTGCTCCCCTGCCCGCTGCCGCAGGCGATCGTGCCGGATGTCGAGTCAGCGACCTGGGAGGTTGCCCATCAGCTCCACCAACACCCGGGGAGACAGCTGATCAAAATTGGCGTCGTGGGCTGTTCTGGGAAGACAACGACAGCCTTGATGGTCGCAAGCGTGCTTCGATCCATCGGGGTCCGCGTCGGCTACGAGACGTCGCTGGGGACCAGCGATGGAAAGGTCCAGTCCGCTTCGGAGGTGTCCCCTGCAACCGGCGTCGAATTGATCTCGCGACTGGCAGCCGCACGCGACTCGGCGTGTGGCGCGATCGTGATCGAGATTCCCAGTGACCTTCCTCTGAGCGGGCTTCCTGTCGACCTGGACCTGTTGGTCGTGTCAGGGATTTCCACTGACGGTCGCCGCGGCGGGCCAGGCAAGGCGACGCACTTCGGGCCCGATCCGATCGAAATTGCGCTCGAAGCGTTGCGCAATCCTGACGGCGTGGTGATCGTTCCCGCCGACCACCCGAAATTGCTCCAGCGGGTTGAGCAGTCGGGACACCGCAGCATTCGCTATGGCATTCGACGAGACGCCGACGTGACGGCCAAAGTCTTTGAACAACAACCCGGCGAAACGACATGGATGGTTTGCTGCGGCGACGAAACGGCCGTGCTCGAGACCGGTCATTGCGGCGAAACGATGGCGATGAATCAGTTGGCAGCGATCACCGTGGCGATGTTGTTGGATCAAACGCTCCCCGAAGCGATTGAGGCCGTCCGCCGGACACCGACCATTCCGGGTCGGATGCAACGGCTGACCTCGTTCGACACCGCCGCCGTCGTGCTCGACAACGGGGGCAGCGCCGAGCGATTGGCGGGAACCCTGCGGTGCCTGCGCCAACAAAGGTTCGGCGGAAAACTTTGGTGCATCTACACGCTGGGGACTGGCGATCTCGAGGCCGGCTCGGATCGCGGCGAAAATCAGACCTGTCAGTCCGATTCGTTGTCCGATCAAGGTCGCGTGATCGAGCGCTACGCAGATCGCATCGTGATCACGGCGACCGACACGGCCAAGCCACGTTTCCTGCAATCCGCGCATCAGGTACTCGACGGATTCAAACACGTCGCGATGGCCCGCCTCGTCGCCGATCGACGTCGAGCGATCCAGTGGGCGATGCAACACGCGGACCCCTGCGACACAATTCTGATCGTCGGGGGCACCCACACCGGATCGGCCGCGGGTGATCGTGGTGAGATCCAGCGACTCGAAAAATTGGTCGATCGATGCCGTCAGAGTGGGAGCGTTAGACGAGTTTCGCCACCGTCAACGATCCCCATCTGGAACCACGTCTGAGAATCGGCTCGGATGCAGGCGGGTGCGAGGCTAAGGGGGTGCAAGACTAGCGGTCGGGAGGTTTGCCTTCCGCGGAGTCTTCATCAGCCACTTCGGGACGCCGCAATTCTTCGGCGAGGTTGATCATTTCCATGTATTGCAGACGCTGTTCCCTCGTCAGCGTTACGGTCGTCGTTGGGCGGGGAGTTTCGTCCACGGGTTCAGGTATCCCACAGCCGTGCAGTAGCGGGCAAGTACCCAAGACCGATGCCCAGAGAACGAATTTCCGCGCGTGAACGTGGCCGAGCAGGTTACCAATACAGATCATGGACGAACCGTCGATGGGGGATTCAATCGTGCGTGGGGCCTCAGACGTCCGCGCTGAGTCCGTGGGAAACCCCCTGCTGCGCGCTCATCCCTGCGGGAACACAAGATTGGTGTCGCACACAGCGAAGACCATTATCCTATCCAAAGCTTAGCCGACAAACGTGAAATCCAAAGCTTACCCGACAAACTTGCGGTGGAGGCTAGCGTAAGCGCCGCCGTCGCGTAACAGTTGGTCGTGGCGGCCCCGCTGGATAATCCGCCCGCCTGCGAGCACGAGTATTTGGTCAGCCGCTTGAATCGTGCTCAGCCGGTGCGCGATGACGATGCTCGTGCGTCCCGCGAGCAATCGGTGCAGGGCCCGCTGGATCCGCAGTTCGGTGAGCGTGTCGACGGCGCTGGTCGCTTCATCGAGGATCAGGATTTGTGGATCCACGGCGAGCGCCCGAGCAAAGCAGATCAGTTGCCTCTGTCCCAGTGAGATTCCTGAACCTCGCGCCCCGGTCGGCGTGTCGAG
>JBGTCJ010000314.1:0-4604 GCA_041748895.1 Pirellulaceae bacterium | reverse complement strand
GCTGCTGGCCCGAGTTCCTCGAACGCGTCAGCTTCCCCGATGTCGGTCCATTGCTTGAGCAATTCGTAAGCGGCATTTAAACTTTGACCCCTGGTGTCCGTATCCATGCGCGGTTCTCTTTTGGCAGCTTGAAGAAAACCTCAACGGCGAGCGCAAAATCTGTGCCGTTTCCGCTCTGGGACGTACGGAAAACACCCAGAAAGGTAAAGTGAGTGCCATTTGGCTCGCGCCCTGCGGCTGGTATGGGAATGTGGGGACGCGAGGATAGGGGCCTGTTACGCCAGGACCGCTTGCGGCTCGTGGGCGGGACTTGCGTCGGATTCAGCTGGAATGTCCAGCTCTTCGCTCTCCTCGCTGCCGACGCTGTGGTGTGCGGCCAACAACTGGTAGAGTGCCGGGACCACCAACAGCGTGAACACGGTGCCGATCAACATGCCCGCCACGAGGACGATCCCGATGCTGTTTCTCGCCTCGGCCCCCGGACCGGTGACAAGAACCAATGGAAAGTGACCCAAGACCGTCGCCGCACTGGTCATCAACACCGGACGCAGCCGCGTCTGCGCCGCTTCAATGATCGCGTCGGACTTGCTCAGACCCCTCTCCTGAAGACTGTTGGCGAATTCGACAATCAAGATCCCGTTCTTGGCGACCAATCCCACCAGCGTGATCAAACCGACTTGTGAGTAAATGTTGATCGTCGTCAGGTCGAGAAACGTCAACACCAGCGCGCCGGAGATTGCCAGCGGTACCGAACCGGCCAGCACAATCAGCGGATCGCGGAAGCTGTGGAACTGCGCCGAGAGCACGAGATAGATCAGCACCAGCGCGAATCCGAGCGTCACCGCCAAGGCCGAACCCTCTTGGCGAATCTGCCGCGATTCGCCGCCGTAGTCGATCACGGCCGAATCGCCGAGCACGTCGCGTGCGATCTGCTCAAGCACGTCGAGACCCTTGCCCTTGGTGACTCCGGGAAGGACGCCGGCGAAGATCCTTAGCGAACTCTGCTGCTGGAACCTCTGCAGCGTTCTCGGCGCCGTCGCCGGCTCGATCGTGGCGAACGTCGAGACGGGGATCAATTCGCCGCTGGGGCCGCGAATCTTGAGGTCCATCAGAGCCGATGCCGATTGCCGTTCCTCCTCGGCCAATTGCGGAATCACCTGGTAGCTTCGGTTGAAGTAGTTGAATCGATTGACGTAACCGCCACCCAACAGCACTCCCAATTCCTGACCGATCGCGGCGAGGTCGAGCCCCATGTCGGCGATCTGTTGGCGATCGATGACGACTCGCGCCTGCGGCAGGTCGATTTTGAGATCGGTATCGACGTACATGAACAATCCCGCCTGCTGGCCCGCGACGACGATCTCGGAGGCGCGATTGACCAGCTCCTCGACCGGTTCGTCGCTCTTGATGATCAGTTCGACGTCGTATTGACCCGCACCCGGCAGCGGCGGGATCAAAACCGGGAAGGCGCGGACGCCGGGGATTTGCGACACCAGACCAAAGACTTCGGGCTGAAGCTCGGTCGTGCTGCGGTCGCGGTCCTTGAAGTCCTTGGTGATCATCCCACCGAACCCGCCGTTGGAGCTGACCAACGCCCAGAGATACCGGGTTTCGGGCATTTTCTGCAGCGACTGGGCGAGTTCCCCGGCCCAGGCCGAGGTCGATTTGAGCGTCGCGTCGGGCGCCGCCTCGAGCATCACGGCGATCGCGCTCTGGTCCTCGACGGGCGCCAATTCTTTGCCCGACATGGTGTACAGCGGCCACGCGGCCAACGCGATCAGCACCGTCGCGGCGGCGATCGCGTAGCGGAGTGCGATCGCTCCGCGCAACACAACGCCATACCCCCGACGAATCGTTTCAAAGCGGCGGTTGACCCAGCGGGTCAAGAACCCCTCTTTCCCCGAAGGGTCGAGCATGATGGCGCTCATCACCGGCGAAAGCGTGATCGCGACGAACCCCGAAACGACGACGGCCGCGGCGAGCGTAAAGGCAAACTCGCGGAACAACATTCCGGTCAATCCGCCCTGAAAACCGATCGGGGCGTAAACCGCGGCCAACGTGATCGTCATGGCGATGATCGGGCCGACCAACTCCCTCGCTCCGACGATCGCCGCCTGCGTTCGTGATTTGCCGAGTTGAACGTGCCGCTGGACGTTCTCGACGACGACGATCGCGTCATCGACCACCAGACCGACGGCGAGCACGATCGCCAGCAGCGTCAGCAGGTTGAGCGAGAAACCCATCATCAGCATCAAGGCGACGGCGCCGATCAGCGAAACCGGCATCGCGACTAGTGGCACGAGCGCCGTACGGACCGAACCCAAGAAGAGAAAGACGACCAGGCCGACGATCGCGATCGTTTCCATCAGAGTCTTCGAAATCTCTCGAATCGCATCCTCCATGAACTTGGTCGCATCCCATGCCAATTGCATGTCGACGTGCGCCGGGTTGGTGGGACGGAGCTTGTCCATCGCTGCCCGCAAGCGATGCGCGACATCGATCTCGTTGCTGCCCGGCAGCGGCCAGACCGACACGTAGACCGCTTCGCGCCCCTCGTACATCGCGACGGTTTGCGCCTCCTCGGCGCCGAGTTCAATGCGGGCGACGTCGCGGAGCCGGATCGTCGACCCCTCGCGTTGGAAAACGATCAGATTCTCAAACTCCTCGACGCTGCGGAGATCCGTGTTGGTCAGCAGGTCGATCTGAACGACATCGCTTTTGACGCGTCCGATCGCGGCCAGGAAGTTGTTCCGCTGCAGCGCCGAGTAGACATCGCCGGGGGTGAGGTTGAGCGCCGACAGCCGTTGGGGCGAGATCCAGACTCGCATCGCCGGCATCTGCCCCGCCTCGATCCCCACCCGCTGGACGCCCGTGAGCGTCGAGAGTTGCGGTTGGATGTTCCGAGTCAGCCAATCGGTGAGCTCGGAGATATTGAATTCGTCGGACGTGAAACTGAGGTAGAACGAAGCGTAGGGACGATCGGCGCGTTGAAGTTCGATCACCGGCGGCTCGGCCTCCGCGGGCAGCTCCCGCCGGACCTGTTGCAACCGCGCGCTCACCTCGGCCAGCGCCTGCGTGCTGTCGTGGTTGAGTTTCAATCGGACGGTGACGGTGCTCAGCCCCGAAGCGCTCGTGGATTCGATGTAATCGATCCCGGCGATCGACGAAACCGCACGCTCGATCGGTGTGGTCAGAAACCCACGGATCGTCTCGGCGCTCGCTCCGATGTAGAGCGTCGTGATCAGAATCGACGTGCTCTCGAGCCGCGGGTACTGTTGGATCGGAAGCAGGAAGATTGCACGCACGCCGACCAGCAGGATCGTCAGGTTGACCACCGCCGCCAAGACCGGCCGTTTGATGAAGATATCAGTGATCGACGTCAAGAGACGAACTCCTCACCACCTGTGTCGTCGATCCCTCCAGGCCCTGCGAACTTGCGACCACCAGAGCACCGGATCGCAACTTGAACGAGCCGTCAACGACGACCCGATCTCCCTCGCTGAGGCCTTGGAAGATCACCACCTGGCGTCCGAACATCGACCCCGGGAGCACGCGGCGGATGCCTGCCCGGGTCGCCCCCTGCTGATCCGTCTCGGCGACAAACACGAATGCCCCGGTGGGTGCTCGTCGCAACGCTTCGGCGGGAATCGCGATCCCATCGATCGGCCGGCCGTACTCGATCGACACCTTGACCGAATCGTTGGGTTGCAGGAACGGCGGGGGTGAGTTGACTTGGGCGCGGGCGAGCAGATTGCGGGTCGTGCGATCGGCTTGGGAGTCGATCGCCACGATCTCGGCGTCGATCGGCTCGGGATCGACGAGCAACTGAACGCGCCCGCCGACTTCGACGTCGTCGGCAACGGCCTGCGGCATCATGAAGTCGACATGCAGGTACGAATCGATCCCCTGCAGCATCGTGATTTCGGTCCCTTCACTTAGGTACTGGCCGACGTGTGTGTCGACCAATCCGGCTTTGGCACGAAACGGGGCACGAAGCGTCTTTTTCTCGATGATCGCTTGCAACCGAGCGATCTGGGCGTCCGCTTGCGACATCTCCGCCTCGGCCTGGTCCAACTCATTGCCGCTCGACGCGTTGGCATTGGCGACTCGCCGCGTTCGCTCGAGCATCGACGTGGCCATGCGTTGCCTCGCCAGAGCCGATTGCAGCTCGGCCTCCTCGACGCGGCGGTCGAACTCGACGAGCGTCTGGTCGCGCTCGACCACCTGACCCGACTGAATGGGGATGCTGACGACTTGACCCGCCAATTCGTTGCGGAGCGTGATCGACCGTGGCGCGCGAACCGTGCCGATCGAAGTCACACTGGCCTGATACTGAATCGACTGGACCTCCTGGATCGAAACCGCTTCGGGCATTTCGGGCGGCGGTCCCTGCTCGGACGCTACCAAGATCGTCCGGTACTTGTGCCACGCCAGCGCGGCGCCGACGCCGATCACCGCGGCGATTAGGAGAAACGATCCAATCCCTATCCAAAGCTGGCGATAACGAACGGGGGTCAACGGAAGTTTCCCAAACATGGTGTGTTTACGGTGCGCGACGTTCGATATCTTAGCTGCGGAGCCATCAGCGACGAGTCCTCCGATAA
>JBGTCJ010000313.1:0-2640 GCA_041748895.1 Pirellulaceae bacterium | reverse complement strand
ACCGCTGTTGCCGTTTGCCGATTCGCTCCGCTACGGGCTCGGTTATCCCGCTGCGATGAGTGGCCCTGGATACGCCCATCGGATCCGGCAATCGGACCGCGCGACACGCGAGGAAATTCGGCAAGGTACAATCGAGTTGGCGAAATGGCTCGGTTCGGTCGGCGTCGATGAAGACCCCGTGCCGGCCGACGTTGAACCCTCGTTGCTGCAACTCCGCAAAGATCGCCTTCGGTTCGAGCAAAGTTTGCGAGATCGAGCCACCGATCGAGCCCGGGAAGATCGCCCCTCGCCACCGGGGACCCCCGCAAGACCGGACCCACCGCAAGATTTGGAGGACCCGTCGTCGCGCCCGCGACCCGAGTCGGTTCGCCCCGTGCCCAGTCGCCCCGTGCCCAGTCGCCCCGTTCCCAGTCGACCGCTGGGAAGTGCGCCGTCGAGTCTTGACGCACCGCTCGAAACCCCCTCGCCGGAATCCCGTAGATGAAACGTCCATGCGGTCTTCAGGTTCAGCGTTGGTTGCGCGCGGTGTCGAAGCTCGCGTGCGTTGCGCTGCTCACGGGCGGAGCCATTCCCGGAACATCGGCCCAAGACTCGCCGGCAACCGGCGTGACGGATCCCGTTTTGATGGCCTGGGCTGGCCAGGACGACGTCGCGTCATGCAGTGTCTGCCACTATGCGGCACCTGTTGGTGGGCTTCGTCCGCCTGACACGAGTTTCAGCCGGCAGGATGAGTTGCAATTTTGGTTGGCAAACGACAAGCACGCGATTGCCCGCCGTCGCGTTGAACCGCTGACGATTGACGAGCGTGACCAGGAGGCGATCAACTACGCGCGGAAATTGGGCTTGCAATCGGTACCTGCCGATTGGTTCGGCGACAGCAATCTCCTGAGTCGCCGGATTTGCGACAAGCTCGGATACGACGTCGCCACGACGGAAGGGTATGGTCGTTTCCGCGACAACTGCTTGACCTGTCATGGCGGTTATCGCGGAGCGCAGGACGATGTTCACTTTGCCAAAGGAGAAGGTGGGCAACCGGGCATCTCCTGCAACTATTGCCACCAGATCAATGGGAACGATGCGTGGGTTAATCAGCATGGCATCAACGCGGCCGAGCGATGGCGCCTGTTGCCACCTGAACTGAAGTCCGCGCAGGGGATGCGTGATTTGGTCAACATGACGGTGCAGGCGGCGAACTGTTTCGATTGCCACATCGGGAATCGGGACCAAGACATGTTCGTCACGCACGCGATGTATGCCGCAGGACATCCGCCATTGCCTGGCATTGAACTGCAGACCTTCTGCGAATCCATGCCGCAGCACTGGCGGACCGAGGGCGAACTGTATTCGTCGTTGGCGGATTTTGAGAAAAGGGATCTCTACTTTCAGGTCAACTTTCCTCCGCTGTTCGCCGGTGAAAAGCTACTGCAGCGACGGCCCGGCGACGTGTTGTGGAATACGCGGAAGGTGCTCGTCGGGGCACTGGTCGCGCGAACGCACTGGCTTGACCTAATGATCGCCTCGGCAACCCCAGATCGGTGGGCGGACTACTCGCTTTACGATTGCGCATCGTGTCACCACGACCTTCGCGAACCCAGCCCCCGGCAGACGCGAGGCTACGTGGGTGCACCCGGTCGCCCGCGACAATCGGAGTGGACGGTGCCGCTTCTGGAGGTCGCTTTGTTGACGGTGTCGACCCAGACGCGCGACGAGGTTCGGGAACTCGAGCATCAACTGGCGGTCGAATTCTCCGATACTCCCTTCGGCGATTCCGAGCGAGTCGCGGCGATCGCTCGACGATTGCGTTCGGCGATACAGCGGGCCATGGAGGAGCTCGAGGCGCTGCCAATCAAGTCCGGGGTTGGTCCAGGTGCGATTTGGAGGCTCGCGCAGACCAAGCCCGAGCAGTTGCTCGTCTACGATGCGGCGAGACAGGTCGTCTGGGCGATCCAGGCGATCGCGAAAGAATTGGAGTTCGTGGGGGAGGCCCTGCCCGATGAGATCATGAGTCAAATCAACGAACTCAGTGAGCCGATTGAGAAAGACGGTGACATGGGTGTGGCTGCGGTTTCCGCTGTGACACGAATCACGACGGGAATTGACACGACCTTACCCTCGGGGAGGCAAGCCTTCATTTACCCTGACAACCTATACAGCGACCTGCGTCGAAAGGCCACGTTTGACCCCGCGGCATTGGCTGTGAGGCTCGAGTCGCTTGCCGCATCGTTGGTGGCCATGCGGCAGCGTCCGCTCGAGAGCGACTAAAACCGCACAGAAATCGGCGGTCGTTCGTCAAAAAAATGGCCGAGGGGTAGGCGACTGGTGATCCCAATTTCGGATACGTTCATCGATATTGGACGAACACGAGTGGATTGACCGCGAGGTGGTCAGCTCGTTGGACTGACAACTTGTCACCCTTCAGTCGACGGAGACATCACGAAATGGCAGTCAATCTTGTAGAGCTACTCAAAAGTCAACTTGGCGGACAGATCGCGGGTTCGCTGAGCAAGCAGTTTGGCGAAAGCGAGCAAACCACTCGGGCCGGTGTCGAAGCGATGATTCCGACGGTCTTGGGCGGCTTGATCACAAAGGTCGCGGGGCCCGGTGGCGCGGAGAAACTGGAGGGGATGTTGAGCGGCGGCG
>JBGTCJ010000312.1:0-1904 GCA_041748895.1 Pirellulaceae bacterium | reverse complement strand
CGGCCTCCCTGGGCCTCTTAAAGTTTCTGAAGCCCCTCCAGGTCACTGGCGCTTCAACCACCGATGAACAACGTACACAACGCTCGCCAGGGAGTGTCCGCTGCAGTTCTCCGGGACGTCTTGCGTGGTGTGCCAATACTTTGGCGCGCCGACACCCGGTCGCGGGTAGTCAAAGTCGATCAGATCGACGGTGGGGATCTTCGCGATCTGGTTCAGCGGCAAATGGTCGTCACGGAGTTCATGGCGGATTCTGGGGACAAATGCGTCCACGCCGAGCGATGCAGCCGTGGCGAAAATCGACCGTGTCACATCACGGGCGTAGTTCCAACTGTTTCGCTCGTAATAGATCCGCAGCTCGCGGTCGCCAACCATATCGAGCAGGATTCCCGCTTGATACGGGACTTGTGGAGGATCGGTCACGTACCGGTTCGCGAAATGCGTCGAACCGAGGAAATAATTGTCGCGTCGCTCGAGATAAACCAATTCCTCTCCGTCGAACAAGACAATATCGACGCCGACATCATCGGGTAGCGAACCGAGGTGATGAGAGAGTTCCATCAGCGCCGCAACACCGCTGGCGCCGTCGTTGGCGCCCACGAAACGACCACGAGGGTTGTGAGGATCGCGATCGGGAAAAGGACGCGTATCGTAGTGGGCACATAGCAAGTAACGTTTCGGGCGCTCGGGATGCCAAGAGGCGATCAAGTTGCCGAGCCGAACCGGGTTACCGCTCTCGGGGTCGCGGGCGTCAAACCACTGCATCGAAACTTCGCCGCCTCGTTGGCGAAAAAATGTCTCGAGTATTTCTTGCTGCCGCGTCATCGCATCCGAGCCGCTCGGTCTCGGCCCGAGATCGCAAATCGCTTGCAAATACGAAAAAGCTCGGTCTGCATCGTAGGGAGGAGGAATCACCAGCGGGGCCGCGGCGGTTGCCGAAACTTCCATGGAACCGCGGCGCCAAAGGGCGAAGGTTGCTACCGCTGCCACCAAAACGACCAAGGCTGAGACGACCCAAACAACACCCCGTGCGGGTTTGCCTGATGACGCTGCCCCAGCAGCGCGTGGAGCGGATGCGTCGTCGGTCGTGAAAGCAAGGGCCATATTCCGGTACAGCTGCGTTGGGTACGGCGGGAGGAGTCTGCGGGTCCGCCCAAGTTCCCCCGCATCCTACCAAAGCTCGATCCCGATACCTAGGCAATCCAGATCTGAGCGATCCGAGGCGCCCCAGAATAGCGATGGCAGGTGCGGTTACCCCGAATTGACGCCTTCTGGCCGATTTCCCTCCTTTCAGAGATTGCCAAATTATTGACCCGCACTGCACTTGAAACATTGGAGTCAGGCCCTGACCACCCGCCAGCGTCTCTAGTTCGCTAACTGGTAGGGGTTTGTTCCATGGAGAAAGTTGCTGTCAAGCGATCTGTGTGGAGGCGCCGTGGCTGTTTCTAAAAACGCCACGCACGCTGCCGCTTTCTTGCAATTCCCCGTTTTCGTTTGGTGTTTGTTTCGTACTGATTCCATTTTAGAGGTGCCGTTTGATGATGAGAGATGAAAGAAGACGGATCGGCTTTACGCTGGTCGAATTGCTGGTCGTGATCGCCATCATTGGCGTGATGGTCGGGTTGCTGTTGCCAGCGGTCCAGGCTGCTCGTGAAGCCGCCCGACGGATGAGCTGCGGCAATAACATGAAGCAGATTGGCTTGGGGCTGCACAACTATCATGCCGCCTACAATCAACTGCCAATGCAGGGGGGTGGAACGCATCCCACCGTTCGAACCGATGCATGGGTCAACACGGTCACCGGAAACAACATGAGGCTCAGTTTCCTCGTGGGAATTCTTCCCTTCATCGAGCAACAGGCCCTCTGGGAGCAGATTAGCAGCCCCATGCTTGGGCGAACCGACGGA
>JBGTCJ010000311.1:0-3293 GCA_041748895.1 Pirellulaceae bacterium | reverse complement strand
TTGTCGATCGCACAAATCAGAACCAGTCGGTCACCCGCTTTGCGAACCGTCATCTGCACCTGATTGGTTTGCGCGACGAACTTGGTGGCGGGTAAGTGTTCGACGGGGCGAACGAACGGCGTAGCGGCATAGTGGTCCTTCCAGACTCGCATCACGTCGGCGGTGGTGCAGCCCTGAGACGCCCGAGGCTTGACATAGATCGTCGAAAGGATGCCTCGATCCATCGGTGTCAAATGGGGTGTGAAGATCAAGTTTGCGGTGACGCCTGAAAAACGATGGAGCAAGTCGACGATCTCGGGCTGGTGGCGGTGATCGCCGACTGCGTAGGCGGCGATGGACTCGTTCGCCTCGCAGTAAAGGGTGTTGAGCTTGAGCGAACGTCCGGCGCCGCTGACGCCGCTTTTGGAGTCGATGATGATATCGGAAGGTTCGATCATCTCGGCGGCGATCAGTGGGCCCAGTGGCAAGATGGCGGAGGTCGGGTAGCACCCCGGATTGGCCACCAAGTCGGCGGTTGCGATCTCGGACTGAAACCATTCGGGAAGACCATAAACCGTCCGGCCGACCCGCTCGGGCCACGGATGATCCACCCCGTAATGCCGTGTGTAAAGTTCTGTGCTTGAGAGTCGAAAGTCGGCGCTGAAGTCGATCACACGGACGCCGGCGCTGACCAGTTCCTTGACGGTCTCGGCCGACGCGCCATGGGGCAAACAGCACATCGCGACATCGCACTGCGACCGGATTTGATCGACGTCGTAGGTGGAAACGACGACGTCGCTGAGTCCACTGAGCGCCGGGTGGATCGTCGCGATCGCATGGCCCGATTCGCTACGGCTCGTCGCAACCGTTACGGCGGCTTGAGGGTGGCGAAGCAGCAAACGGTACACTTCGTAGGCCGTGTAGCCGGTGGCACCGAGGATGGCAACGCGAATCTTCATGGCGGTCTCAAGGCGGCCCGCACGCTCGCGCGTGGCGGTTGGAGTGGCCCGCACGCTCGCGCGTTGCGGTTGGAATGACTAAAGCCCGAGGGCTGCCTGGTTCGTCCGCTCATCCTCGGTGAGTTCGAACATGTCGAAGATCAATTGTCGGTCGCATTCACGTTGTTCGACTTTTCGACGGGCAAACATTCGGGCTTGGGTGCTGATCATGACCTCGGCGGGGAGCGTTGCGGTTTGGCCAAAAAGGCGCGCGTAGTTGACGAAACTGGGAACATTCGTGGTCACAAAGCCATAGAGCATGCTGCACACCCCAATCACCTTGCCGGTGAAGATACCTGTGTTGATCGCCGATTTTGAGTAGTCGCCCATGACGCAGCCCATGAACTGCATGTCGGTGGCAACGCGATCGGCGGTGTACTCCATGTTGATGGTGCCGTACGTGTTCTTGAGGTCGCTATTGCAGGTCCCCGCACCGAGATTGATCCAGCTGCCAAGGTAGCTATGCCCAAGAAATCCGTGGTGTTGTTTGTTCGTGTAGGGCTCGATCACCGACGCTTCGACTTCGCCGCCGATCTTGACGGTATGGCCGAGTGAAACACCATCCTTGAGTGCCGCGTGTTCGATCACCCGAGCCGAGCGTCCGGCGTAAACGGGGCCAGAGAGGTAGCAAAATGGCCCGACTTGGACGTTGGCGTCAAGGATCACCGGTCCGTGTTGCGTATCGACGGCGGCGTATTGGCCGAGGGTGGCACCCTTGCCGACGAACACACCATCTTGCAATTGCGAGTATGTCTCGTGCTCAATCCGCCACTGCATCGATTCGTTCATTTGCCGCATGTGGTGGGCGACGATGTCGTGAGGCCACTGGAATGTCGCGAGCTCGGTGGGGCTGCGGGGCTGCTCGGCGGCCGCGATAAGAAGAGGGCTGAGCACCGCTGCCCGTTCTCTCGCTATGGGGTAGGCACTCGCTATGGGGTAGGCCGTGCCCATGCTCTGAGCCGCGATTCGCTGGGAGACGACTTCCGAGGCGGCGATCGGTGGCGCGAGCTGCTGTGAATTGACGGTTCCCGCAGGGAGAAAAGCCGCAGCGACCGCGCCAAATTGATCGTGGAACACCACTGGTAGGGCTCGCTGAATCGCCTGCCGCAGGGCCGCAAACAAGCTGACCGTGGGGACACACCGAGCGTTGACCAGTAGGACGGCCGTTGACGGTCCGATCGACTCCTGCGAGGGTGAAGCGATGGCAAAGTCCGCCCGCTGGATCTCTTTGAGATGTCCACGTATTTCACCCAAGAGGGTACCATCGAGCAGGCGGAGCCAGTCAATCAAGCGAAAGCTCGCGCAGGTGATCGCGTAGGCAGGTCGGGCGGTAACGACCGGAAAGAGTTTGGCGACGCCATCGTCTTCAAAGCATAAAATCATCGGTTTCTTATTCATGGGCGGCAGTGTAACCGAGTTCTCCAGAGCACCGAAGTGCGGGTTTTTGCTGCTACGACGATTGTGAGGGGACATCTGTGGACAAAGGCGGATTGTGACTTCGACAAGCAATCCGGAGGCCCCAGGGTTGCCGATCTTACCCAGGTGACGGATAGAAGTAGAATGATCAGTCGGTGCACAAGGATGTCGAGCTCGTGAGAACCACTCAAACGTCATCATTTACGGGTCCCTTCCTACTCATTCCCGAATCGTTGCAGCCAAACGTGAAACCGCCGCGTTACTTCGGAAGCGTCGCTCCACCGCAAGACCATTTGTTGGCGGTTCTTCGCTTTTGGGCTGAGACCACGCCGAACCAGATCGCGTTCCAGTTCAGTGATGGTGAATCGACGTTGGCCGCACTGAGCTATCGGGAGCTATGGGATGAGGTGACGGGTCTGGCAGGTGCGTTGCAGCGGCGGGTGTCGCCGGGCGAGCGGATTCTGTTGATCTATCCGCCGGGACTCGACTTTGTGATCGGGCTTTTCGCGTGCCACGCGATGGGGACCGTCGCGGTTCCCGCATTTCCCCCCCGGCGGAATCGGAAAGCGTCGCGGATACGGTCGATCGTGACGGATGCGGACACACGGATTGCCTTGACGATCGGTACCGTGCTTGACCAATTAGATCTTCACGCACCCGACGATGATCTTGCGGGCGTCGAGGTGATCGCGACCGACACCACGCGTCTCCGCGATGCCGACGCATGGCGGTACCCTGAATCGCTGACGAGCGACTCGCTTGCGATTCTGCAGTACACCAGTGGATCGACCGGTTCGCCCAAGGGGGTGATGCTGACGCACGCCAATGTGATCGCGAATTGCCAATTGATCTTGGAGGCGTTCGAACCCGATCGACAATTCTCGGGCGCCGCATGGCTTC
>JBGTCJ010000310.1:0-5892 GCA_041748895.1 Pirellulaceae bacterium | reverse complement strand
GTTGGTTCAAGTATTCGCCAGCGACGTCGATGAGAGCGCGATCGCGATCGCGCGAGCCGGAATCTATCCCTCGAGCATCGCGAGCGACGTTTCACAAGAACGTTTAGATAGGTTTTTTACCAAACCCGACGAGGCTCACTTCCACATCGGAAAACAGTTGCGAGAATCGATCGTGTTCTCGAGGCAAAACCTCATCCATGATGCCCCGTTTTCCAAACTCGATTTGATTTCATGCCGTAACTTGTTGATCTATTTGGAGCCGGAGATGCAACAAAGGGTCATATCACTTTTTCATTTCGCACTAGCGGATCATGGCGTTTTGATGCTGGGACCATCGGAATCAATTTCCCACGCAGATTACCTCTTCGAGCCGATCTCAAAAAAATGGCGGATATTTGAGAAGTTGGCTTCGAGTCGGCGTATCCAAATGCCGCTGCCATTGATCGCGAAACACGGTCTCCCCGGAACGAGTGCGATGCACTCACCTTCCCCTCCTCCACGTCAAGGACACAAAGAGCTCGTCGAAAAAGCTCTCATCAGCCTTTACGCGCCGGCGACGGTACTGGTCAATCGCCGCCATGAGGTACTTTATGTTTCCGGACCGATCGTCGATTATCTCGACTTTCCTCCAGGCGAGTTTAGCCACAATCTTTTGTCCATGTGTCGTACAGGGCTGAGGACCAAGCTAAGGTTCGCATGCCAAAAGTCAGTTGCGGACGAAATCGACACAGAGGTCGAAGCGCAAATGAAACGAGGCGATGATACGATTTGCTGCTCGATCCAAGTGCGGATCTTAAAAACTCGGGTGGAGTCCGAGTCCCTGCTGCTAGTCAGCTTCATCGGCAAAACTGGGGGCGATTTTTGCACCCAAGAAAAATTTCCTGATTTTTCAGATGCCAAGACCTCCTTCTACGCGGAACAGCTCGAACAAGAACTCCGATCAAATAGTGAAGAACTGGGAGGAGTGATCGAGGAACTCGAGGGTGCCAACGAGGATCTCAAAACGTCGAATGAAGAAATCATGTCGATGAACGAAGAGCTACAGTCGGCGAATGAAGAACTCGAGACTTCAAAAGAAGAATTGCAGTCGCTCAATGAAGAACTCAGCACCGTCAACCTGGAATTGCTTGAAAAGGTAACCGAGCTCGACGTCGCGAATTACGATATATTGAATCTGCTCTCGAGCACAGAAATTTCGACATTGTTTTTGGATCAAAACCTGCTAATCCAAAGATTTACGACACCGACGGTGGAGCTATTGAACGTGCGGCCTACTGATATTGGCCGTCCTCTCAGTGATATCACGACACGATTTATCGATGATAGCTTACTGAGTGATTGTCGAAAGGTGATTCACGAAGCGACTTCGATTCAAAACGAGATTGAGGGCGAAAACTCTCGAATGTACCTCCGCCGAATTCTGCCCTACCGGTCGCATGGGGATCAAATTCTTGGAGTTGTCATTACGTTCATTGACCTCACGGAGAGGATTTTGCTTGAGCGGTCATTGAAGCAAAGCAAGGACCACCTGGAGGCGATTCTCGACTCCGCGGTGGATGCAATTTTGACCGTCGACGACCAGGGGGTAATCAACAGAGTCAATCCCGCCACCGAGAGACTGTTTGGTTATCCCCGCGAAATGATTCTGGGCAAGTCGGTTGCGTCGATGCTGATGCCTGCCGACGGCAATGGGCCGATGCAACTATCGGCGATCCAAATATTTCCAATGTCTCGATTGGGGACCGGGGACTACCTGGATCTCAAGGCGAAACGCGGGGATGGAACAGCATTTGATGCAGAACTGACGGTCAGTCGCATCGACCATCTGTCGCTTTACATCGTTGTCATTCGTGATGTGTCTCAACGTAAAGACCTTCAGAAGAAGATTCTTGAGATAGCCTCCAACGAGCAGCGACGCATTGGGCAAGAACTGCACGATGGCACTCAACAAGAGCTTACGGGGTTGTCATTGATCGCAGGAACCATTGAAGATTTCTTTGACCAAAAGGTGCAGTTGTCAAATAGTCACCTTCAGACTTTGGCATTTGATCCCATACAGCTTTCACGTCTGAGGCTGAACGCATCGAAGCTTGTTCATGGATTGAGCGAAGCGAACCGACATGTCCAGTCGCTGGCGCGCGGAATCATGCCGATACAGATTGACGCCGAAGGATTGAATTCGGCATTGACCGAGCTCGCCCGCGAAACAACGGTGGAGGACAAGGTTGCTTGTAAATTCGTGCACACTGGCTCCTTGACGAATGAAACAAACACCGTCGCGACGCACCTCTACCGAATTGCTCAGGAGGCGATCAACAATGCTCTCCGGCACGGTGGAGCGCGGAACATTGGCGTCTCGCTTTCATCCGATCCGCACCAGGTGCTTTTGGAAATCTGTGACGACGGCAGCGGGATGGACGCTTCCTCAATGAAGGTGAGCGGGACGGCCAACCACGGGGCGGGTTTGCAGATCATGGAATATCGAGCCAGCGTCATTGGCGGAAGATTGTCTATCGTGGGTGGGGATACCAATGGAACTACGGTACGTTGCACGGTACCTAGGCAGGGGAAATCAAATGAGCAGTAAGGATCTGAAAGCGCGAATTGTGATTGTTGATGATCATCCAATGATGCGCGACGGCCTTTCCATGCGGATCACAGACCAGGTGGGATGGGAGGTTTGCGGAGTCGCAGCGACGGAGGATGAAGGTGTCGCGTTGATTGAAAAGGTATGTCCTGACTTGGTCTTGGTAGACGTCTCACTCATGTCGGGAAACGGTATCGAACTGATTAAACGAGTTCGCGCGCGAAATTCGCGGGTGAAGTTTTTGGCGGTTTCGGCTTTCAAAGAGTCGTTGTATGCCGAGCGTGCGTTGCGGGCAGGGGCGATGGGATATTTGAATAAGCAGGAAACGAACGAGAAGTTGATCGAAGCGATTCGCACAGTGCTCAGCAACGAGCGTTTTCTGAGCGAGGAGATTAAATCGCGGCTATTGGATTCCGCACTTGGTAAAAGTGCGGTTCATCAAGATCCAATAGCCGGTCTTAGTGACCGAGAGAAGGAAATCTTCCGCTTGATTGGTGAGGGACTAACGACGGGTGCGATCGCCGAAAAACTTTTTCTGAGCACACACACGATCGATACTCATCGCGAGCACCTCAAGCGGAAATTGAACGTGAACAGCGCCAACGAGCTAAGCCGAATGGCGTTTCACGCGATGCTCGAGAGCCGATGACGAATCCGATGGCAAGACGGATGGGGAATTGATGGAGTGGGTCAGTGAATCCGCCATGTCAGAACGGTCAATCGCTCGATTAGCTAACTCGAGTCGATGGACTATGAAGTAGGGAATGCAGCGGTCCCATCGAATGGACAAATGTCCATGCATTTGCCTCAGAGAGTACAGACCATGACATTCTCCCAAAGACCACGGATTGACGAGAATTGGAGGTTCATCAGCACGCCTGAGGCTATGGGAAACGACGTGCCACCGGCAGACGAAAAGCTTGCGATTCTGGGGCACGAGATTCGAGGTCCGCTCAGCGCTCTAAGCTATGCGTTGGAGGCATTGCCATCGTCTATGGATGATCCTCGTCTCACGGAAAATTTGCTAAAAATCATGGGTCGGCAGGTCTCACAATTGACGCGGTTGTGCAACGATTTGCTGGACTCGGGGCGGATTGCTCGTGGACAACTGGCAATCCAATTGGGTGTTGTGAATCTCAGCGAGACGCTTCAGAACGCCTGCGAGGAGATCAAGCCGTTCCTTGATCAATGCGGCCACACGGTGACGGTTGCACTGGGCGACAAACCGTTGACTCTGATGGGTGACGACTCGAGGTTGACGCAGGTCTTTGCCAATGTGCTCCATAACTCGGCTAAGTTTTGCGCTCGGTATGGTCGCCTCCACGTCTCGGTTGAGAACGAAAATGGTGCGGCGGTCATTCGGTTTCACGACAACGGACGGGGGATGAGTGCCCAGGAACTGCGAAACCTCTTCGTCCCGGACAAGCCCCTCAGGATCCGATCCGAAGCAGGCGGTGAGGGTCTGGGTATTGGGCTCCGCTTGGCCAAGACGATCGTCGAGCTTCACGACGGTACGATCGAGGCCTTTAGCGAGGGCTTGGGCCACGGTAGTACGTTTGTCGTTCGCCTGCCTGGGGTGAGCGAAATTTCTGCGGAGAAGATCGACGCGTTATCGTTGGATTGCACAGGATTTGGAGGCCGCGGCGTGCCGTTACCGCGATATCGCATCGTCGTCGTGGATGATGATCGGTCGATGAGACTCCTGATGTCGCGATTGTTGGAAAAACTAGACCAGTCCGTGACGGTTGCTGACAACGGTGACACGGCACTGAAGTCGATATCGGAGATTCGGCCGCATGTCGTCTTCCTCGATTTGCAGATGCACGGCATCAGTGGCCACAATGTCGCACGGCGACTTCGTAGCCGAGTCGAACTGAATAGCACTGTGTTGATTGCCTTATCGGGCAGTGCCGATGCGGCGAGTCGAAAGCGTGCCGCCGAATCAGGATTTGATCAGTACCTTGTAAAGCCAACGAGTATGGCTGAGCTAACGCAGACCCTTCGACGCATCGGTGAGCTTTCGACCTGTGAAAGGTCACTCTTCGGGGTGTAGGGTGTCGGCACGACTTCAAATGCCCGCCAACATCGCTGAGGCAGCTCGCACTGATCATTCCGGGAGTTCCTCTGTGCGTTTTCACTCCAGCCTGACGCCGGAAAGACCGCCGGGGAGCCTTCTCTAATGGCGGTAGAATTGGGTCACGACCAGGTCGTAGGAAGCCTGCTGGCGGTGAGCGTCTTGGCGTCACAGGCGTTCGAGTCGCGGGCCAGTCACCTGACCGCGATCTAGAAATCTGCGAGGATCACCGGGGAACGCGTTTCGTTCGGAGCTTCGCCGAGCAATGTAGACACTCGCAGCAGGCCAAGGGAGATGGGCGGATGGATGAAACGGGGCTGGTGATCATCGGTGGTGGGGGACACGCCAGGGTAGTTCTTTCCCTATGCCGGTTGGCGGAGATTTCGGTTAACGCGATCGTAGATGACGACCCCGCGCTGGTCGGCCGTGTGATCGGTGGCGTCGGCGTGCTGGGACGTGACTCGCTTCGACCCGGGATGAGCGCCGTCGTCGCGATTGGCGACAATTTGACTCGGCGTCGCGTCGTGCAGGAACTTGCGAGCCGGCTGCTCCAGTACCCGACGCTCATTCATCCCCGAGCGTTCGTCGACCGATCGGTGATCCTCGGAGCTGGGGTTGTCGTCTGTGCCGGAGCCGTGATTCAGTGTGACTCGCAGATCGGAGCTCATTCGATCATCAACACGTCGGTCAGCGTGGATCACGACAATCGCATTGGCGCCTTTTCTCACCTCGCACCGGGCTGCCATTTGGCCGGAAGTGTTACCGTCGAGGAAGGTGCGCTGTTGGGAACGGGATGTGTTCTCACACCCGGGCGCCAGGTTGGCGCCTGGTCGATTGTCGGGGCCGGAAGTGTCATCGTGAAGGATGTCGAGGCGGGTGCCACGGTCATGGGAAATCCCGCCAAAACACGTCAAGCCCCTGCCGGCATCGATCCACACAGCGGTTGACGCGGGCGTTGGCGCCGGTATCGGCCCGATCTGCGGCTGCCCCATTTGTACGGGGCGCGGTCCGGTCGCTTGCGCTTACGGCTGGTATCGGGCGGATCTGCGGCTGCCCATTTGTACGGGGCGCGGTCCGGTCGCTTGCGCTTACGGCTGGTATTGGCGATCTGCGGCTGCCCATTTGTACGGGGCGCGGCGCGGTCCGGTCGCTTGCGCTTACGGCTGGTATTGGCGATCTGCGGCTGCCCCATTTGTACGGGGCCCGGCGCGGTCCGGTCGCTTGCGCTTAC
>JBGTCJ010000309.1:0-4834 GCA_041748895.1 Pirellulaceae bacterium | reverse complement strand
GTTCGGCGGCATTTGCGGCGTCCCGAGTCAAACAGTACCACGGTGCCAACGGCTCCCATCGACCAGGCGCCAACCGGATCGCTCGATTCAAACGGTACCAAGGCGCCAACCGGGTCCAGTGGCGAAATGCCTGTCCCCGAGACGGTCGATGCTCCGATTGCGACTGGCAGTCAGTGTGAGCCATTGCGTGAGATCATCGTTGCCAAATGCGAGCTTGGCTTGTCGGCTAAACGCATCCATCAAGACCTTGTGGCCGACCACGGGTTCAACGGTAAGTACTGGTCGGTCAATCGATTCCTCAGGTCGCTGGGCGCCCATCACGACGCCGCGTTTCGGCGCATGGAGGTCGATCCCGGCGAAGAACTGCAGGTCGACTTTGGTACCGGCGCGAAGATTCGCAATACCGATGGAACGTATCGTCGGACGCACGTCTTTCGCTGTGTCCTGAGCCATTCACGAAAAGGTTACACCGAGGCCGTTTTCAAGCAGGATACCGAGAGCTTCATCCGCACGCTTGAGAATGCGTTTTGGACACTCGGTGGTGTGCCACAGCGAGTCGTCTTTGACAACGCCAAGTGCGCCGTCAAGACGCCTGACTGGTACGACCCAGAACTCAATCCGAAGTTGGTCGATTTTTGCAAGCACTATGGCTGTGCATTCATTCCCACACGGGTGCGAACCCCAAGACACAAGGGGAAGGTGGAACGTGGTGTCGACTACGTTCAAGAGAATGCGCTTCGCGGACATGAGTTTGAAACCCTGGCCGCACAGAACGAACATCTCAACCACTGGGAACGAACCGTTGCCGACACTCGGATACATGGCACGACGTGTAGGCAAGTGCGAAGCGACTTCGAGACCAACGAAAAAGCGGCCTTGGCCAAGCTTCCGCTGGAACGATTTTCGTTTTACCACGAAGCCAAGCGAAAGGTTTCTCGCGACGGACACATCTCCGTCAACAGGTCGTTCTACAGCGTTCCGCCGGAATACCTGGGCCGCGAGGTGTGGGTCCGACACGACAGTCGTCTGATCCGAATCTTCGATGCATCTCTGCGTCACATCACAACGCACGTGGTTGCAGAGCGAGGCCGTTTTCAAACCGATCCGCAACACATCGCAGCAGAAAAGATCAGCCCGATTGAACGAGGGATCGGCCATTTACATGGAAAAATGCGGTTGATTGGGCCCCATTCGAGCCGTTGGGCCGATGCCGTCATCGCGGGTCGCGGAGTCGCAGCGGCACGGGTGCTTCAAGGAGTTCTGGCCATGAGCCGCAAGCACTCCAGCGAGGAAATTGAGCAGGCGTGCCAGAGAGCTTGGCAGAGCGGCGCGATCAACTGCCGGATCATCCGCACGCTCTTGAAGCGACAAACGCCCGCTTCGCAAACGACCATGGAATTCATGGAGGATCACGCGATCATTCGTCCGATCGGTGAGTACGCAAAGTTTATCCACGAGAAAGTTCAGGAAGGAATCTATCAATGAACAACACGATCAATCCAATGCTCACAAAGCTGCGTCTGAGCGGAATGAGCGAGTCGCTGGAAGTCCGTCTCCACGAAGCCTCCTCGACAGGCCTGACGCATCTTGAGTTCTTTGAACTGATGCTGCAGGATGAGATCAACATTCGCAGTGACCGTCAAATCGAACGGCGGATCAAGCTGGCGAGCTTCCGAGACGTTCGTCGCCTGGAAGATTTTGACTTCGGCTTCAACAAGACGATCAAGAAGAGTGCGATCTTTGAGTTGGCCACGGGACGATTCGTTCGCGAGCGTCGCGACGTGCTGTGGCTGGGACCTCCTGGAACTGGCAAGAGCCATCTGTGTCAGGCGATCGGTTTATCACTGATTCGCTCGGGGATGACGGTCTATTACCGGAGCATCTTTGATGTCGTGCGTGACTTCCTGCACGATGAAGCGATGGATGGTCACGAGCGGATCTTAAAACGCTATCTGGAACCGGACTTACTGATCATCGACGACATGGGGATGAAGCAACTACCCAAGCGAAGCGGCGAGTATCTGTTCGAAGTGATCATGCGTCGCCACGACGTCCGAAGCACCATGATGACCAGCAACCGTCCGCTTGAGGAATGGGGCAAGCTGATCGGCGACGTCCCCAGCGCGACGGCGATCCTGGACCGGTTCCTGCACCACAGCGAAGTGATTCAGATCACGGGCCGTAGTTACCGAATGGGGAATTCGGGAAAAAGTTCAAACAGTACCAAAGCGCCAACCGGGTCGGCGACCGAAGAAGCTTAGGTCAAACAGTACCACCTGAGCCAAACCAGGCTCAATCTCATCAACTGGTACCGTTTGAAGCGCCAATAGTTGGTACCGTTTCAGGCGCAAACTGACAGTGTGGCGGACAACCCGAGCTGAACGGCCGGGGCGAAGTAATCGAGAATGCCACGCCAGGAACCCTCGTCATTTGCTCCGCCGCGGTGGCATTCGTCGATCACGATGAAGTCGAAGAAGTCGGGCGGGTAGCTTCCGAAGTAGGGCGATGGCTTGCCGTCGACGGGCGGTCCACTCATGAACGTTTGGAAGATCGTGAAGAACAGACTGCCGTTGGTGGGTACGCGCGAACGCTTTCGGATCTCCGCGGGATCGATCCGCACAAGGGCGTCTTCTGGGAACGCGGAGAATGCGTTGTAGGCCTGGTTGGCCAGCCCATTGCGATTAACCGATCGTAGGCGGCTTTGCTGGCACGGGCACTGTGCGGCCCGAGGTAGTACTTGGTGCCCTGAAGCGCGACGTACGTTATGCGGATTCACCTTCAATGGACGACGTCTGGCTTGTATACTCAATATATCTACTTGCCGCATCAGCAGGGAAAGGGCATGCCAACGATTCAGAAATGGGGTAATAGCCTCGCAATTCGAATTCCGCGGGCGCTCGCCGGGCAACTTTCGGTCGAAGAAGGAGCTGCCGTCGAGTTGCAGGTTCGGAGTGGCGAATTGGTGATCCGGCCGATCCGGTCGAAGAAGCTCAGTCTTTGTGAGTTGCTGAAGAACTGCCGGCCCTCGCAATTGCACGGCGAAACCGATTTTGGTGCGGACGTCGGTCTTGAGGTGGTTGAGTGAAACGGAAGGCACCGATCTATTTGCCCGATCGCGGCGACCTGGTCTGGATTACGCTGAACCCAATTGCCGGGCATGAACAGGCTGGTCGTCGCCCAGCGATGGTGATCAGTCCTCGAAGCTACAATCGCAAAACGGGCTTGTTCGTCCTGTGCCCCGCTACCGGACAAGCGAAGGGTTACGCCTTTGAAGTGGAGATCGCGAACCCGGACGGAACTGTCAGCGTGGTGCTAGCCGATCACCTGCGGAATGTCGACTGGAAGGCGCGCCACATCCAGTTGGTTCGTCGAGTCACCGATGCGGAGTTGTCCGAAGTCGTGGCGCGAATCGAGGCCTTGCTCGTCAGCCCGGATGCGTGACGACTTGCTTTGACTTTGAGACGCAGTGCATCCGCCATTTTCGCCTGTTAGGGAATCCGCAATTCTCGTGAAAAAAGACCCCGGTCGGTTCTGGTGTACTTACCCGGGTCATTGGAGGATCGAGAACACCAATAGAACTTTTTCTAACCGTGGTCAGCGGGTGGGAGGCGGCCACGAAGTCGCTCGCCGCGGTGCTCACACGTTGCACGCCAGGATGCTCGCATCGACCTTGAAGTACTCAGACAGCTTCCGAATCATCTGACGGCTGAGCGGTTTCTTTCCCGCTAAGACCTCGGAGATCGTGGATTTGGCGATACCGGCTTCCTGGCTCAACTGTGACTGCGTGACGCCCTTGGATTCCACAAGATGCCGCAGCATCGCAGCGTCCGACGCTGGCTCAATGGCGTGATGCTCGTCTTCATAGACGGCAACTAAATCGCTCAACGCGTCAAGGTACATTTCCTCGCCCTCATCAAGTCGCCCCTTGGCGAGGAGTTGATCCATGACCCGCTGTGCCTCGTCGAGATGTTCGTCCGATTGGATCGAGCAAAGCGGGAAGGCGAGCACGAGTTCCAGGTACGAATCTCGGTCCTTTCCTTTCAAGCCAAATTTCGTCTTAGTCACCATCATTCATTTCCTTTTATGTTGCGAAGCTCTGAGCGTGCCCGACGTTGCTCGCCCGGTCTTCGATTTCGACGGCGACTCGAAGCACCCGCATTCTTTCTTCCACGCGTCATCATCGTACTCCGCGTGAGTCATCACCTTGAGGACGAAGATCTTTTGATTCGCATACAGAATCCGGGTGATCAGCCGGTACTTGTTCCCACCGATGTTGAACACAACGCAAGTACCGACGACGCTGGCAGTGGCGAAATTCGCCTTCACGTCACCCCAGGAATGCCAGGCAACGGTCCTGCTGTTGACATGCGTGTACCACGCCCGAAGTGCCCCCTCGGCAATTTCGTGGCTAGGCCGTTCCCAGAACTGCCTAAGTCTCGACTTCGAGATCACCCGCATTCGTCGCTGCTCCTCTGACTGGCACCGCAAGCCATGGTAGTTCGCAAAACACGAACAGACAAGAGGAATGTTCGCGGGATGCGAACGCGATCCGATCGAGCACTGCGGAGGGGTTTTGGAGTAGATGCGGAACGGAACGTTGCTGACGCGATCACGGATGGTTTCATGTCGCAGCCAACCAGGGACACTGACTATGGGTCACAGAATGTTTGTCAATAGAATTCGCCGGATTGAGGCAACGGGACAGTTGAACTCGGCAACGTCAACCTGATAAACACCTTACGGACTTGCAGTCTCGAACTCGCCGTTCAGTTGAACTACCGCGTTTCATTTCAATAAACGCATAACTGCCATCGAATAAACGACAAACAGCCCT
>JBGTCJ010000308.1:0-2293 GCA_041748895.1 Pirellulaceae bacterium | reverse complement strand
CGAGATCGCGACGATCGTGAGCGCGCTGGAGACCTTTTACGCCGATCAATCACGGTACCCGAGTAACGAAGAGGGGCTCGAAATTCTCACGCGAGCAACAGCAAGTTTTTCCGATGGATTCCTGAGGCGCTTGAACCATGACCCCTGGGGGCGCCCTTACGAATACGTTAGCCCCGGGCGCGAGTCTCCCTACGAAGTCATTTGCCTCGGTGCCGATGGCCGTGAGGGAGGGGAGGGTGGCGATGCCGACATCACCAGCGACCAACTGGGAGCGCGCTAGCCGACGCGAGCGAATCAGTCGCCGTGGATATTTCGGTCGACGCATGCCAGTCGGATTTTCCCTGATCGAACTCATGGTGGTCATCGTTCTGCTCGCCTTGGTCTCGACGGTCGGTGCGGTTTCCGTCGCGGGGCCGCTTGATGCGGCGCGGCTCGCAAGGCTGGCTGATCAACTCGAAAGCGCCGACCACCGCGAACGAAGTTTGGCGCGAGTCAGTCCTGTGCCGGGAGGAATCGAATTCGATCGCATTGGCAAACGGCTCCATTTCGCGCTCTCCAACCGAACGATCGATTTAAAGCAAACGTCGATCGACGTGAACGACTTTTGGGTAGCCCAGCCGGTGACGGGCGGCGCGCCCGCATCGAGCCGCCGAGGTTCGCTTGTGCCATACGGTCAATCGGGCCAAAGCCTCACCTACGCAGTCAAGCTGGTCACTCGGCGCCAACAGGTTTCCTGGTGGGTGGTGCTTGGCGACAGCGGGCAGACATTGGTAACCACGGACGAGGGCAAAGTTCGTTGGCTGCTCGGTCGGAGGCGATCGACATGACACCTTCGCACCGTGCGTTCACTTTGGTGGAGGTCATTGTGGGTCTGGTACTGATGGCTTCGCTCGTTACTTCGTCGTTGGTTGCGCTCGCCGGTCATCGCCGATCGATTTGGCAATCGCAACAGAGACTGCGTGCGATCGCGGTCGCTGAGTCGCTCTTGACGACGTGGTACGAAACTCGCGGCCACGTGCCTGTTCGGGATCAGGCGTGGGTCACCGGTGGCTTGATGTGGCGCACCTTCCCGGTGGCGAACCGGCCCGTGTGTGGGCTTGCAATGCAAATCGTTCGCTTGGAAATCTGGGCGATCGAGCCGACGGCGGGGACCAGCCAGCGACCTCTGGTGTCGGTCGAACTCCTTCACGATGGCATGTTGCGATGACCTGGGGTGAACCAACGCCGCGTGCGGGAAACATCGACGATGGCGGTATCGGGTCGCGCTCCAAGTCGTTTCGCCGCTTGGTCCCTCACTGTGGCCGCCGCGGGGGCCTGACGCTGATCGAACTGGTGCTCGCCATGCTGTTGGGTACGCTGTTGCTCGTGACCCTGATGGGTGTCTTGAGGCGGTCCTTTGCCGAGACCGCATGGTCGACATCCAGCGCTGCTGGCCGACACTCGATCCTGATGCTTGAGGAGCAGTTTCGCAGGGACATTATCCAGTCGCGTCGGGTGAGATTCTCGACCAACTCGATCGAGCTCATCGGGTTCAATCATCGCGATCCGATGACGCTCGCGACGACGCATCTACCGGCTCGAGTGGTGTACGCGGTGAGAACGCACGAAGACGGGTCAACCGCTTTGTTCCGGACCCAATTGGCGACAGGCAACACCGGCCCGGGTATCAACGCGATGTCGGTCACGCCGGTCTGGAATGGAGCGGCGGAACTATCGGTCTCGACAAACCGGCTAGGATCTTTGGATCCACGCGATCAGGACCGGTCGTGGGGCGGCCTTGTCGGCATGTCGGACGAACAACCGATGCCGGCAACACTCCGCATCGTCCTCAGGGACGCGATGGGTGCATCGATTTGGAATCAAACGATCTTTCACCACTTTGGGGATGACTGATGAGTTGGGCATCCCCTGGGCGCTCCAGCCGAACGTGGCGATGCGAAGCCAGACATCGCAGTGATCGCGGGGGAATCATTCTGTTGATGGTCCTGCTCGCGATTGTCGTGGTGGGCGTGGCGATGGTCGCGACAGCCCGCGCGGGAATGAGAACTCAACAGCAGGTTCTCGAGCGTCAACGATCGATGCAGCGTCGGTTCGGAACGCTCAGTTGTCAGCAGACGCTGCTGTTGTCCGCAGGAAATTCCTTTGCGGCGGCTGAACGACTCAGTGGTCGTCGAGCTACGGGCGCGAAGTCGCCTCATCCATCCATCGTCACTGATCGCGTCTCTCTTGGGGGCATGCAATTTGACCTGCTGCTGGGCGACGAAGACGCGAAGGCAAACCTCAATGTCATTTT
>JBGTCJ010000307.1:0-2994 GCA_041748895.1 Pirellulaceae bacterium | reverse complement strand
GCAGTCGATCCATCTGACCATGGTTTTTAGCGAACAGCGGTGCTCGCTCAGCGATACAACTAACCACTGCGGCGACATCACGCCGGGGGCGGTCGGTCAAACCGCTGGAATCTCTCACTAAGGAAGCTCGTGATGTTGGGTGAAACGCAAACCAAGCCGATGGAAATTCTGCTCGTCGAAGACGGGCTGCTGGATGCCAAAGTGACCATTCATGCCTTGCGACGGTCGCTTGTCCACCATCGGCTGACCTTGGTTCGAACTGCCGCGGAAGCGGTTCAGTTTCTCCGCCGTGATGGAGTGTTCGGCAGGGCCCCTGTGCCTGATCTCCTGCTGTTGGACCTTTGCTTACCCGATGGCGACGGGTTGGACGTCGTCACGGAAATGCGATCGTTTCCTGATCGTCGGGCAACCACGCCCGTGGTGGTGCTGACTTCATCGGACGACGACGGCACCCGTCAACGATGTGACTCCATGCGGGTCGACGACTTCATTAGCAAGCCGGTCGACGAAGAGCAGTTTCTCCGCGTGGTTCGCGAGCACAAGCGACTGCTGATGTTCAGCCAAACGGCGTTGGCATCCGCCTAGGCTCTGTCTCCAAAGGGGTCAGACCCTTACCTCGCCTGAGTGCTTAACGGATGACTCGATCGAATCGAAGACAGCAATTTTCGTTCGGCCCGACTGTTGACGACACCACTGCAGAGTCGCAAATCCGGTTCGCCAAAAAAGATGCTGGAACTTGCCACGAATCGTCGGTGCAGCAAAGCGGACACTCAGCAGCGGGCGTGGTGTGGCGCCAAGCCGAGCTTTGTACGGCTCGTCGCCACGGAGCATATCGATTCCCGGAATCCCATTCTCGTACGCGTATCGCAAGGTCTCGAAGTTGATCATTTTGCCTGGCTCGAATTTAACCTGATCAGGATCCATTCCGGCGCTGTAGCAATGGATGGTGCCATCGTCAGAAACCAACTGGATCTCGCCGCTGAGAATCTGATCGCCTAACCGCGCGGTCAACATTCTCAGCCGTCCCGCCTGAAAGAATGAGCTCGCGGCATCGTGAACGAAGTCACGAAACGCCGGGTCCGCGTAGGTGCCAGCTTCGCCCACCTCAACCCACCTTCGTTGGTGCAGTTCGATCATGGTGCAAAGATCGCGGCGCAAATCCTGCAAGGACGTTGACACGCCAACCGCCAATCCCGGTGTGTCCTCAAGTCGCGAAGTGACCGTTCGAATTTGCCGCCGATTGGGCTTACTCAATCCCCGCACATACGCGTCCCAGGTGTCAACGACGGCGTGATACCAGGTGTTCATGCGGGATTGGACGTGGAGTCCCGCACCGGCTTCGCAGAGTCCTTGTGCGAGACCCGCGATGGCCCCATCGCCGGCGGAAACGCCGTCGAGGACGATCCAGTCCCAACCATGGTCGGGGTCCGCCGCCTTTTCCGCGAGCCAATTTCCCATCAGGCGGCCGATCCGGTGGCCGTCATGCCCCGCAATCACTGACAGGTGGTCGCTGCACGCTTGACCCGAGGCGACAAAAGCGAGCGTGCGGACGGGCCAAGGCGAATGAAGGGATCGGTAGAGAGGAAGGACGCCACGAAGCTCGCCGAGCGAATCGGTTGCCGCCACGAAGTAGGCGTCCCTCGCATTGCCAAAATGGTGCCACCAAGGTGCCAGCCACTGGGTCTGGCGAAAGGGGTGCCCACACGCGAGTGCATTCCACGCGCCGGAATCGCGCAGCAACGCATCGGGATGACTGGAACGCTCGACCCGTAAATCAGGGGAAGCCAACTGTGGATTGGCCGTCTTGCCACCATCCGCTTGGCCCGGGGGGATTGAGTAATCGGCGATCGGCGATGGCGCTATCGCCACACCGCTCGTCGAAAGATCCAAGCGCGGGTCGCAGGTGCCTGACGGAGCGTGAGTCTGGGGTATCGGCGCGATCACGGTTGCTATCGGGTAGGGCGTTGCTAGCCAGCGTCTAGCCAGGCAAAGGCGGACATTCGTTGGGTTTGAATGCGGAACGCGGGAAACCAGCGAAAAACGCTGCGGAACTCGCGATATGGGTAGGCTAGCACATGGCCAGGGCCATTCACCGCGATGCGAAGCCAGGGTTCGTCAGTTCGGTCTTTCCGAGTGGGCGCCGGCGGTGCATTTGGAAATACCGACATCTCCCTTGCTGTGATCTTCGGAGGATCGCTATAGCAGATCAGCAGTGAATGCCGGCAAGATGCGTGTGATCGCCACCTTCGCCTCCGCCGGTTACTTGCCGCCCCATTCATGGCGAGGTTTTGATGACGAACAAGCCGCAGTGCTTAACGGTCCGCGAGTTGGTTGCGGGGTTGGAAGAGGTGTCGATATACGGCAATGGCGATGTCCGTTGCTTCAATGCATTGCCGCTGCGCGACGCGGGGCCGGGATGCGTCACGTTGATGGATGACGCGAGCCGAGGCGAGCAGGTGAGTCGTTGTGGAGCGGTGGCGGTCGTGACGGGGCAGCCGATCGCGTCGGTGCCCTGCACCCAGATCGTTGCCAGCGACATTCACGGCGTGTTCACGCACCTGGTCAAGCGATTTCGGCCCCGCCGAGATTCGCAGATCCAGTACGCTTCGATCCATAGCACCGCCCAGATTGACCCGACCGCATCCATCGGATCGGGCACACGGATCGACGCGGGTGTGGTGATCGGTCCTGATGTCCAGATCGGTCACGATTGCCACCTGATGCCGGGTGTCGTGGTGATGGATGCGTCGCGGATCGGCGATGGTTGCCGCATTTTTCCTAACGTCGTGATCTATGAGCACACGCGAATCGACAATGAAGTGCTGATTCACGCCGGTAGTGTCATCGGGGGCTACGGCTTTGGGTACCGCCAGATCCATGGCAAACACGTCGCGACCGCGCAATTGGGTTTCGTGCACATCGAATCGAATGTAGACATTGGGTCAAATGTGACGATCGATCGTGGAACGTACGGCGCGACGAGAATCGGCGAGG
>JBGTCJ010000306.1:0-2791 GCA_041748895.1 Pirellulaceae bacterium | reverse complement strand
GTAACTCAAAACCTCGCGGCCACCGGCTACCTCGAAACCCGTCGGCGTGATTTCGGTGCCCGTCGCGTTGCTCCAGAGCGACAACATGATGCCACCCTCGGTCGGTTGACTTACCACGGAGGTGATACTTCCACCGCCGATGACAGCGGACCCGGGAGGTACGCTCGCGCCCGTGGACTCGACAACCGAGGGATCGATCGCCTGATCATCCGCGATTCGAACGCTACGCAGCGCCGACGGCAACTCATCGGACGATTGGATCAAAAAGCCGTTGCCGGTCGCATCCACTGCGATGTCGGCCCAACCCGATGACGGTGAGGGATTCTCGAGCTGGACCGCGTTGAGGTCGCCCGGAACGTCCACGACAAACGCATGGTTTCCATCGCCATCGCTGGCCAGAAGCAGCAGACGACCGTCGGGCAACGGCTGCGCGGCGCGAATCTCCGCAGCGATCTCGACCAACACCGATTCACCCGATGTCATGTCAACGACCAGGATTCCGCCTTCAATCTGAACCGACACGAAACCGCCGGCACCGATAAGGAGGTTCGATGCGGCTTCCACCGCGATCGGCGTTCCGATCCGTTCCGGCTGAACCGGAAATGTCAGCTGCTCGTCGGCTGACCCGCCAAACAACCTAACGATCTTGGGATCGCTATTGAGTTCGTCGAAAGTGAACCGGCCGCTCGCGTCGGTCAGAGCGAGCGGCTCACCATCGTCCCACTGCTGGTTGTCGTTGGCATCGATGTAGACCAACCGGCCCACAATCGGGGTCTCGTCCGCATCCTGACGCCAAGACGCATTGGTATCCTCAAAAACGACACCGGTGATGGCTGCGAGTAGGTGCCGCTCACATAGCGACTCCACGACCAACCGTCGCCTGGTTGAACGCGAACGGGACTTCGAGGCACTCGTCAACGCGCCCTTGCGACCGAATCGCGCGGCAAGTCGGAACTGCGGTGAGCGTGGGGGAACGCGATTCACGAAACGACTACCGCCATCAATGAAGCCAGGACTGGTGCTGCCGCCAATGCAGGGAAGCGACATCCGTTTACGACCCCCGCGTGGGAGTTACCCCGAGATTCTAATGGAACCCGGCCAGGTTTGAACATTCAGGCCGCTGGCAAGTTCCCCAAAGCAATGAAAATTACAGAAAAAATCGCTACAACCCGCCACTCAACGATGCATTGATGACCACTAGGTGACTTAGAATGGAACCGGAAACATCTCAAGATGAGGACTTGCCTCTGCAGCCGTTGCCGCCAAATCCTGTCCACCGGCAGGTGTCGCCTTGTGTCATCCACACGCTTCTTTTTTACGCGACCCATCCTGTAAACGCGACCCATCCTGAAATGAACTCGCAAACGGCTGCTTTACACCTTCGAGTGTCGATCGCCTTTTTGACGCTTGCGATCTCCGTGTCGATTGGAGCTTTTTCCCCCCGAACTGTGTTCGCCCAAAGCGAGGACGACGGGAGCGACGATTACGGTTACGACGAAGACTACAGTGATGTCGATGATGGCGGTTACGGGTCTGCCTACCAGCGGCCGGGCTCAGGTCGTGCCGGGCGGGTCTCGGCGATACTCGGTGGCGGCATGCAGATGTCCGCCAAGGCGCTGGCCGAGTTCATCAATCGTCCGCTGAGCGCGGATCAATTGCCCCCACTTTCTCTGTGGGACGAGGCTGCCTGGGCACTCCACAACGGAGACCAGCAGAAAGCCGCTGCCTTGTTTCACGCGCATCTCGTCGCCGAGCGGGACGCCGCAGCCGAATCGATGGCAAAGATTGGCTACAGCCGCCTGCTCCGTCGCCCGACCTGGGCGATCCGATTCGGTATTTCCATGCACGCCCGAATCCCATCGGAGTACGTTGACGATCCCAATCCGCTACGAACCGGAATGAAAATCGCCGGGATGCGGTCGCAAGGCAGCGGCGCCGCCGGGTACGCCAGCGACGATGACGGTGGCGACTCTTCGGGACTCCTGGCTCGTTCTGCTCGGGCGCGCCGCGGTGCGGCGCAGGAATACGATGAGGACTACGACAGCGATTACGACGACTCAGGCGAAGACGACGGCTCCTACCGCCCGGTAGCGGCGAACGCACGCCGCGTCGTCACCACGACCGGAGGGGCGGCGGCCATCGAGGTTGCGGACCTCTTTGACCGAAACCTGGGTGTGGTCGCGGAAGTCCTAGAGGCGCAGTTGAGCAAGAGGGTCGCCTCGGGGGCTTTCGGACACGCCTTCGACGCGATGGTCAATCGCGGGATCGAGCTCGCAACCGATCGCGCCGACCTCGAGCCGCCGACCATCGGCGGCGAGCGACCCGTGATGTGGATTCCAGGGATCGACTTCGTCGGTCTCGGCCCCGCGGCTGAAATGTTGGCCAAGGCCAAAGCCAATGAAGTCGACGTGTTGCTGCATTTCGAGGTGATCGTCAAGGAATCGCGAGCCGACAAACCTCAATACCTCGCGCGGGGACGTTTGCTATTGGTCGAGACAGGTGAAACGCTAGTCATCTCCAAAACACTCGAAAGCCGCGAAATCGGACTTGTCGCGAACATGAAGAAAACGGACGTCCGAGGCGCCGTTGAAGAACAGATGAAGGCCGTGTTCGAGATCATCGATCGGCGCGTGGCCGTCGAACCGCTGCCCCCCCTTGCACCCCAACATGCCGCCAGCCGAATTGACGCTTTGCTCGCCTCGCGACGTCCTTGGTCGCCCAAATCGATTGCGGAGATAGTCATGTTTCACGCTCGAGGAGAGCTGATCACCGCGGAACAGCTCGACCAGAT
>JBGTCJ010000305.1:0-6682 GCA_041748895.1 Pirellulaceae bacterium | reverse complement strand
CGACCCGAGGAGAAGAGAGGTAGCCAATTGCAATTTGCTCGGCCGACCGGAACCGGCTCAGCCGCGGACAGTCGAGCGTGTGGACAAATGTCTCCTCAATCACGCGGGTCAGTGTACCGACCAGGTCCCGCGCGGCCGTCGTCTGAGCGTCCGACCCGGGGCGTAAAGGATTCTGCCCATTTGCGTCGTCAGGAAAACGAACAAATCGCGGCAATGGATCAAACGCCCGTCCGCCAGACACTTTGCCCATAAATTCTCCCTCCTCGCCCGCGGCCTTGAGCCCGGGTGCGTCGATGCGATGAAGATCGGCGAGCATAAACGTCAGCTCGGCTAGCGGTTCCATTCCGAGCGCCGAGAACCAGCGAAAATCACTCGCGCGATCGCTTCCCGCCTGACAGAATGTCGTACCTCGGGCGCGGAAGGTTCTGGTCAACTGCTCGACCATTGCCTCGGCCAACGCCGGCGTGGGTTCGTCGCCGACCATCGCGATGAGGGTCGCACCACCGGCCGGCTGGAGCATCGCGATCGCGACGGCCACGATGTTCTCGAGACAAGCGGCGACCGATTGCTCACCGTTGCGGCCTCCCCCGGCCAACGCCAGACAGCCGACGATATCGCCGGACCGGCCGCGATTGACGCGATCGGTCAATTGGGCCACGATCCAAGCGGCGCGATCCGATGGGCACCGCGGCAGCAGCCACTGCAGAGTCGCGGTGAGGTCTTTGAGCGATAGCTCGCGGAGTTCAGGTTTCATGCAACCGATCCGTTTCGCCTCGCAACTTATCTAGCGTGCCCAATCACCGCGGCCGGAGGTAACCGATCTCAATCGATGGAACATCGCCGGGAACAATCCGACCAAGCACCACGACCGAATCACCCTCCTCAACGTCGTCGCCCACCTCTCCGACCAATCGAAGCGGCGCGTCGCCCGCCCAAATCAATTCCCAACTGCTCTCGGTCCGCCGTAGTTCGCCCACGGCCGCCAACCCCTCATTGGGGCGATTGATGAAGCTCAGCCACTTGGGCGCGACAAACGCCACGAGGCTGTTGAGGACGTCCTCCTGCTCCAACCTGGCGACGAATCCAGACGTATCATCCCACCGCTGGAGATCGTCCATCGCAGCGACCGCAGCGATGGCGGAGTATAGCTTGGCGAGCGCCACGCGTTGCACGGCCGGATCCCTGGACACGCTCGGGTCGCGGCTGGCCCTCAGAGACTCTTCCACCAAAGCGATCGCTGCCGTCAACTCGGCCGGCGGCGGTAGCGCCATCTCTTGCTGGAGCGAAGGATCGAGCGACGCCTGCGTACCGCTGTCGGGCGACTCGGACGTTTGCACGTCGGAAGAGTCGGACGTTTCGCTGCTGGGTAAATCGCTGCTGGGTAACTCGGGCGTTTCACCAACCTCGGCAACCGGTGGCAAGTCAACCTGGACCTTGATGTCGGGCATCGGTTCCTCGATCAACGAATCCTCAGGCCAAGCCATCTCTGGACGCACCGGAGCAATCTCTGAAGTATCAATCTCTGCCGCGTCGGTGTCGCCTTGAGAGCCCTGGGGAAGGTCAAAATCCGGTGACTCTATCGGAACCCTTGAGACCGGTGGCAGACCGGGATCGCGGTTAATCAAGGAATCGAAAGCGGAATCCGGCAACTCGGTATCGGGCTCGTCATCGCCTGACGACGACGCATCGCTGATTGCGAAATCGGGTCCCGCCTCGGAGAGAGAAGGCGGATCTGAATCGAGCGGCAACGATCCACCAAATGCGTCACTGGGATACGTTATTCCCAGATCGGGTCGGCCGAGATTGCCGGATGCTCCACCGCGCCAGTCGGAGTCCACTGGCGCTTGCCGCCCCTCGCCCTTCAGTTGCCCGTTAGGCTCGACGGCAGACGCCGCCACCACACCACGCTTGACCGATGTCGACCCGTTGAATGGGTAAAATCCCCAATCGGGTTTTTGGCCGATCGCCGTGAGGATGCCGCCGGCCAGAGGAATGGCGAGCAACCCGCCCACGACGACCCCTAGGACCGTTCGCAGCGGCGAAGCCCGCTTCAAGGCCTTCGGCGCGGTCTTAATGGACGTTTTGGGGAGCGAGTGGCCGGTCGCCACTGCGTACAGCGGCTTCGGGGGAACAGGACCGGTGACCGGCACCGGCTGCGGGATCACGTTGTCGTCGCTTCGCCCAGGCAGCGACGAACCGGCGTCGTCCAATTCGCCTTCGGCGGTTTCAAATGAATCGGAATGAAAAAAGGACGACGACGAAAGATCCGGTTCCTCATCTGCCGTTGCAAGGATCGTTTCGTACATGCTGTCGTCCTCCAGGCCTCCCCCTTCCCCCGGATGGGCCGGTGACGGCGCCTCTAGGTCAATCCGTTCACCCTCAGGCGAAAACAGCTCGGCCAACGGTGCCAGTCGACTCAACAGCTCACCTGCCGAAAATGTCTCCTTGCACCACGGGCACCTCGCGGTGATCCCCGGAGGACATGGCGTGTCAGGAAACCGAAACGATTCCCCACAGCTCGGACAGGTGACATCGCTCATGCGGGTTGAATTCCAAAATCTGAGTGGCGGGCAGAAAAGTGTTTCGGTCCTCAACTGCGCATTATGCTCTAACGAAGTCCGCAAGTCATGCCTCGGAGGCGATCTCGTGGCGACCACGCGGAATGCGTCGGGGGGCGTCATGCGACCGCTCAGAATTGACGCGACGAGCCCTAGGCATATCCCAGACCCGCCCCGGAAAGGCATCCGGTGGGAACTCGACCATCTTGGACATTAAACATCCCGGGATATCGCTCGACCCATGCCGCGTTGCCCGCAGGACAATATTGACGGCCATTGCTTTCGATCGCCACGACGCCAGGAATGTGTGCCGCAAGGGACGCGCTGTGCAGCAATGAGATTCCGATGCAGGTCAAATCCTGAACGCAAAGATAAAGCCGTTCTTGGCGAGCGACGGCCGCCATCAGCAAGGCCTCGGCATGTCCCTTGCACGCCTTCAAGGCGATACCGCTGTAACCCTGATCGACGGCCAACCGCAGACTCGCCAGACCTACCAAAGATTCGTCAATGACAACCGGCAACCGCTCCGCGACACGGTGCATCGTGTTGTCAGGGTAAAGTTCCAAATCGCGGTGCGTCGGCTGCTCAATGTACTGCACTGCCTTCAGCGCTTCCGGCAACTGTCGCTCCAAGGAATCGATCAGTTCAAGCACGTACCCGGCGGATTCGCATCGTTCGTTGAAGTCAAGTGAGTAGGCGTACTGCACGTTCTGGCGCAACCGCCCTGGATCCGTCGCCACCCGGTGGACCGTCAACACGCGGCCGACGTCCCACTGAAGGTCGTCACCTGCCAACTTGATTTTCAGGTGAGTCAATCCGTCACGATCGATCCACTCTCCAAGGGTTTCCGGTAGGCCATCGCCGATCGGCGAGACCACGTCGCAAGCCTGCAGCGGGTCGAGCGCTCCGACCAGGTGGTACAGCGGCATCGAGGCGACGGGATGCCCGGCGATGTAATCGCTGAGGTATCGTCCTCGGTAGGCTTCGCCGAGGTACCGCGAGAGGTCATGCCCGACAGCATCCCGATCCAGCAGACGATAGCTGCTTTGGCCGACAGCCTTGCCCTGCGCGTCAAAAAGGGCGGCCTCAAGCGGCGAAGAAGCCAATAGAACCGCCAACTCAGGGATCGGGTCCGCCAAACCGAAATCAGCGGCGACGTGCGCAGCTATTTCACTCCGCAACACCGCCATCTGATCACAAATGGCCAGTGGATGCCCCTGGATTGGCGACTGGTTGAGCTCACTCACCAACCGCTCGGCAATCGCCAACACCGCTTGCAGCTTGACGTCACCCGAAACCGCGTCGGATGGCCACGCCCAAGCCACACCCATCGTCATCGACCCGATGCCAGGAGTTTTAGCACCGTTCCGCGACCCACGAGCGGTCTCGGCGTCGCAATGGACCGTCACCACCGCGACGTCATCGACCACCCGACCTCCAAATTTGATCGGAGTGCGGTAGCGGAAATCCTCACGCGTCAAGAACAGTTCGTACCGAACCAGGTCGGTTGCCGGCATCGATCAAACCAAGTTCTTTCGAACCGCCCAAACAGCAGCCTGAGTTCGATCCGTCACACCCACCTTCCGGAGGATGTGCTGGACATGCTCCTTGACCGTCTCGTAACTGATCCCGAGCATCTTGGCGATCTCCTTATTCGTCAATCCCAACGCCATTTGCCTGAGCACCTCGCTCTCACGCTGCGTCAGCGGCACTTCGACGTCGCTGCTCAACCGCGGCGCCGCCAGCGCGCCGGTCACGCGGCGCAACTCTTCGCGAGTCCACGCGGAATCGCCTGAAGCGGCTTTGCGAATTGCCTCGAGCAATCGCTCTTTCGGAGCGCTCTTCAGCACGTAGCCCGCGGCTCCCAGCGCAACGGCACGGGCAATGTATGTCGGATTGTCGTAAGCCGAGAAAAGCACGATCGGCAAATCCGGATGGTCGAGCTTCAATCGGCCCAACGTATTGAGCCCATCCCCGCCCTCCATGCGAATATCCAAAAGCACGACGTCCGGCTTTCGGTCGCGAACCTTTTCAAGGACTTCTGCGCCCGAGGCCGCCTGATCCATGATCTCGATTTCGGTCCCTTGAACGCAAATCCGTAGTCCCAATATGACGACCTCATGATCGTCCGCCACCAACAGCCTGATTCCCATAGGTATAGCTCATTCCAGGATATCTTCCGCCAAAGCGATCGGCAGAAGTTTCGAACACGTGACGCCTCCCACCCGCCAAACGATCTAGACCGGTGGGGAGGCAATCCACCGGAAGACTGGTTTCCATTACTTTATCTACCCGGGAAGGGGCCGAGTCAACCGTCCACAAGAGATACCTGACACGGAGCGCCGATCCTGGCAAATCCAATCCGCCGCTCAAACGCTAGCGGATAACAGATCACCATTTGCTACCAGAAAGTCCCCACCGAACAATTAGGGGGTAGCCCCCACCCGCGTAGCGTACACCGAACGCAAGACACCACACCGTGCCGTCGACCAAACACCCGTAGCGATCGAATGATAGCATGGCCGGATTTAACGATTTTGTTCATTTCGCCGCCAATTTTCTGGTTCGGGCGACTGGCATGGTCATGCCCCTCTAGAGGGCCATCAATCCGCTGGCGACGAAAGGGTCGCGATGGCGAACCCGATCATGAGCAACGACGATTCGCGCTGCCGGGAGCGCCTTTCGAGGCTTGTGAGTTGATATTCTTCGGTCGTGCCTGGGGCAGCCATGCTCACAGTGTCCTTGCAATCGGTCCGCGACGCCGACGCGAGGAATATTTTTCCGTCCAAGTGCGGGGGTGAACCTGGCCCCAAGTGTCCCGTGATCGCAAAAGCCCAATCGGCCCTCGCCGTTCGTACAAGAGCGCCGGCCGCCATTTGCCTCGCCACTGCACCGCTCACGGCGGTCAACTCGCTGAGTGTGCTTGGCTCCACTCCCAGCCACTGCTTTTTGCTCTCGTCTTGGTAGCTCACCAGGGAGCCGCAGAACCAGTGGGATGCCCCGGGGATCCCACCGATCGACGCGGCGACCAAACCTGCGGTGCAGCTTTCGGCCAACACGATCCGCAATCCGGCTTTTTTCAGCAGACCCAACAGATCCGTCGCCGATGACTCCAGCCCATCGTCTTCAAATGATCTCACTCGTCCCCTCCCGGCCTGAACGGCGCCCTCACCGAATCAGCTCAGCGTGAACAAAAATCCTTCACTCCTAGTGCGGCCCTTACGCGGCCCATTGACACCAACCGACCGCGATCGCGGGAATGACCAAACCCAACAACAGACCCCCCTCGGCCAAATCGCGTGCCCGCAGGTGCCCCGTCCCGAAAACAATCGCGTTGGGTGGTGTCGAAATCGGAAGGCACATCGCGGCCGAAGCGGACAACGCCAAGGGCACAACGGTCTGTATCGGAAAACCGGTGCTGGCAACCATCGCGATCGGCACCAGAATGTTCGCCGCTGCCGTGTTGCTCATCAAATTGGAAAGCACAACGGTTGCGTAGCAGAGCCCAAGAGCGGTGCCCACGGGAGAGAGCTGTTCAAGCGGCAACCGATCAACCATCCACGTCGCAAGCCCGGTTTCGGCGACGGCCAACCCGAGTGATAAACCGCCCGCGATGAGCATCAGCACGTCCCACCGAAGCCGGCAGATGTCGCGTTCGTCGAGAATGCCCAGTGAGGTGAAAACGCAGATCGGAAGAAATGACACGACGGTCGCCGGGATCTGGTGAACCGACTGAGTGAACCAGAGCAATATTGTCGCGATGAAAGTAAAGAGAACCACGAACTTCTGCCACGTGGGTACACCCACAACGTGAAAATCGTCTGCGGCCGGCACGGGCGACGTCGAAGAATCCGTGAGGTCGCTCGATCGATATCGAAGTACCAAGAAAATCCATAGGATCAGCATCGCGACCAAAGCCGGCGGCAGACCGAGCCATACCCAGCGGGCGAAATCGACCGTCGCCACCCCGCGGAGCGCACCCGCGGCAATCGCGTTGGGAGGGCTGGCGATGATGGTTCCCATGCCGCCGAGATTGGCGGAAAAAGCCACACCGACCATCAACGATTGCCGCACGGGATTGCCAGCCGCCAGGCCACTGGTGATCGGCGTGACGATCGCCAGCA
>JBGTCJ010000304.1:0-7721 GCA_041748895.1 Pirellulaceae bacterium | reverse complement strand
GAGTGGACGTCGAGCCAATCCGAGTTGCCGTCGCGCCAGCCGCGGCAACCTCCGTCGATTTGGCTGAGGTGGACTCGTCCTTGATCGACCCATGGTTGATCGACCCCTGGTTGGTCGAGCAACCGCTGACAGAAGTGACACCCCCGTGGGAACTTGGTGTTCGCTCCGAAGAACGCGACGTTGTCGGTGCCGGACCGTTTGGGGAATCGGTCGTGCCGACCTTCCGCAAGGTTGACAGGCAGTGGTCGCGGTCGGCCGTGCCGCTTGTCAATCAACTGCGCGACGGATCCGACGATTGGGCGATCGTCTCTGCCGCAAGTCTGAAACTTTGTTTGGAGCGCCGCGAGTCGGACGAGCGTCGATGGGCGGCGGGCCTGATCACGATTGGAGCGTCATTTTATCTTGACGATCCGCTGGTAGCCGATCGGGTATTGCAGCAGTTGTCGAGCACCTTCGGGGCAAGAAGGACCGAGGTACTAGCCGATGTGGCCATTCATCTTGGTCCGCTCGCAGAAACCGATGCGGAGCGGGAGCGGCTGTTGTCGTGGCTCGAACCGTCGTATCTTCACGCGATGAGGCAGGGCGATTTGGCATCGGTCGACACGCTCGCGTCGGTCGCCGCCGATGTCGCGAGAAAATTGGGGAACCGAAACGCACAGCGACTCAGCGTCGATTGCTTGGAATTTTTGTCGACGGCAAAGCGATTCGCGGAGATTGCCGATCGAGTCCAATCGATCGATTCCGCTGAGGTCACGCCCACGGACCATACAGCCACCGGTCGCTATTGGGCATACGTTCGCATCGACTGGGAACGGGCGATCCGACATTTTTCCGTTGGATCCGACACACGTTTGGCAAAGCTGGCTGCCGAGGAGTTACTCGTCACCGGGTCCAGCGATGGCGAATCGCTCGCCGACGTGGCCGAAGGCTATGCCGCCTTGGCCAAACGGAGCAAGGGTTGGCAGCACGTGATTTACTTGCTTCATGCCGAGTCGCTGTACCGATCGGCGTCGGCTCTCAACAGCGGTGACGTCCGGTCGCTTCAGTGGAGCCGTGCCGCGGAAATGCTTCGTCAACAGGATGAACACTGGTTTGGCCTCGCGGGTGAAATTCACCGCTGGTTGATCGAATCGCCAACGACCACCGCCGGTCAACCCAGTCCAGGGGCTTCCGCCACACACTCGGTGGTGAGCTCACTCGCGAGATGGGGATTGAATGGTCCAACTTGGCGAGCACCGTACAATGTCCCGGACCAACTGCCGACGTCCGTTCGCGAGCGATGAAGCGTCATCCGCCTGCGGATGACCTTTTTCCCGCGCATGGAATTGTGAATGAATACGCTGCTGGCCTCGCCCCAAGCCACGAACCTCAAACAATTGCGCGAAAGCGGGTGGACCAGCAAGACGGTCAAGCGGGAACTTCGTGACAATCTCCTGCGAATGCTTGCATCGGGTGAGAAACTTTTCCCGGGAATCGTGGGCTACGACGACACCGTGATTCCCGAGATCAACCTCGCCTTGCTCGCTGAGCACGACCTGTTGTTTCTGGGCGAGAAGGGACAAGCGAAGAGTCGCCTGATGAGGATGTTGACTCGCTTTCTCGACCCCTGGATTCCCTACATCGACCATCCGGATCTTCCGGTCCACGAGGATCCCGATAAACCGATCACCCGACTTGGACGTGAATTGGTGGCCCGTCACGATCCCGAGGACGTTCCAGTTGCCTGGTGGTACCGCGACGATCGCTACACCGAACGGCTGAGTCCGGGGACAAAGTTCGCCGACATCATCGGTGAGATCGATCCATCGAGATTGACGGCGGGCGTTAGCATGGGTGCCGAGGAAGCGCTCTCCTTTGGCCTCATCCCAAGAATGCATCGCGGTATTTTCGCGATGAATGAGTTGCCTGAACTCGACGACCTTGTTCAGGTCGGATTGTTTAACATTCTCGAGGAACGCGACGTCCAAATTCGCGGCTATCCCATCCGATTCGATTTGGATGTCGTGATTCTCTTCTCCGCGAATCCATCGACCTACAACCGTTCTGGAAAGGTGATCCCTCAGCTGAAGGATCGCATTGGGACGCTCGTACAAACCCACTATCCCAGCGAGCGCGACCAGGGGATTGAAATTCTCCGTCAGGAGATTGGCGACGATTTGGGGGGTGACTATCCGATCATGGTTCCGTACTTCATGTATCAGGTGGTCGAGGAGATCACGGTTCAGGCGAGAAAGAGCAAGTATGTCGACCACGCTTCCGGAGTGTCCGCTCGATTTTCGCTCGCCAACTTCAGGACGTTGGTCGCCTCGGCTCGACAACGAGCGGTCGTTTTGGGTGAGAAGCCTGCGGTCCCCAGGATCAGTGACCTCGGGCATTTGCACAGCAGTTCACTTGGGAAACTCGAACTCGATCTGATGGGAAGCCACCAGATGAGCGAGCGGCAGGTGCTCGATAGCGTGGTCGCCCAAGCGATCCAGGTCGTCTTCGCCGAATACGTCGAAGAACATGGTTTGGCCGAGATCGCCGAGATTTTTCGTCAAGGCATTCGGATCGAGGTGGGCGACATGCTTCCCAGCTCGCTTTATGCGGAACGACTTCAGCGGGTTCCCGCGGCGTGGGACAAGGCGTTCGAGGTGAACGCGAGTACCGACGAAGCGGTGCGAGCGAGCTGCGTCGAGTTCGTTTTGGCGGGCCTTTACAGCATGGATCGAATCAGTCGTAGCCAGCGTCATGGCAAGATCCAGTACGAGATTTGATGCATCCCAATTGCCCGAGTCGCGGTGAAAGGGAACGAGATCCAACCTTGGGCGGGCGAGACCCGGCACGTGAACTTATGAGCTATCGACCCGGCGGCATCATTCATTCGTATCAGAAGTACGATCCGGCAACCTTTCCGAGTCCCACTCAGCCGCCGCCCGATCTCGTGGGCCCTGCATTCGAACACGCGCTGATGTACGGCAGCTTTCGCGAGTTGACCGACGAGGAACTGGCTCGCGCGGTCAAGCTCGACCCGAGCCAAATCGCTGGAATGGGACCCAGTCTCGAAATGCTTCGCGCGATGCTCGAAGAGCGCAAGCGAAAGATTCTCGAAACCTACGAGACTCGTGGCGTCGAAAAGAAGGCCCGCAAAGGCTTATCGGGTGCGGCTCGCGCGGTGTCGATTCCCAAGGAAATGCGGCCGCGTTTCGACCGTGCGGTGAAAGAGGAGCAACCCTACGACATCGAGCGACTTTGGTACCGTGCCGGCGACGACAACGGCCCGCTGGCCCAGGGGCTCATGAATGTCGCGACACGAATGATCGAGAAACTTCAGATTACCGAGTTGATCAGCAAGTACGCGTTCACGGGCTCGACGCCGATGACCGTTCCCGAGGCACTGGCGATCAAGGAGGAACTTGAGAAGATCGATCAACTACTGGCGCAGATCGAAGAAGCCGCCAAGACGGCGCAGATCGGCGTCATCGACATGGAATTGATGAGCCAATTCGCCGAACCCGGCGACATGCAGTCGCTCGAAGAATTGCAACGCCAGGTCGAGAACCTGATGCGTGAGCAAGCCGAACGTCAAGGTCTCGAGCGCAATCAAGACGGCGGCGGATTTCGTTTGACACCGAAAGCGTACAAAATTTTTCAGGGGCGATTGCTGGCGCGGATCTTCAGTGAACTGCAGGCTTCACGCAGTGGGCGACACCAGGGCAACATTGTTGGCGAAGGTGCCGTCGAGATGCAGCAGACCAAGGCTTACGAGTTTGGCGACAGCGTTGCTCACCTCGACCTGCCACAAACCGTCATCAACGCGCTGCTCCGCGTTGGCGATGCCCGCCCACTACGTCTTCGCAGCGACGACATCGTGGTTCACAAAACTCGCAACCATCCCAAATGCGCGACTTGCGTGATCATGGACATGAGTGGGTCGATGCGCTACGAAGGCCAGTACATCAACGTCAAACGGATGGCACTGGCGCTTCAGGGGCTCATCCAGACCGAATACCCCGGTGACTTCTTAAGATTCATCGAAATGTACACCTTCGCGAGACTGCGAACGCCAGGCGAAATCGTCGAGATGATGCCCAAACCGGTCACGATTCATGACCCCTGGGTTCAACTGCGGGCAGACATGAGCCGCGAGGACATCAGCGAATCGATGGTCCATCCGCACTTTACCAATATCCAGCACGCGCTAAAGCTCGCTCGGCAGAACCTTGCCACCGTCGACACTCCCAACCGCCAAATCGTGCTCATCACCGACGGTTTGCCGACAGCTCACTTCGAGGATCAGTTTCTCTACATGCTCTATCCACCCCACCCCAAGACTGAGCAGGCCACCATGCGTGAGGGGGCACTCTGCATGAAGGAGGGCATCACCATCAATCTGTTTTTGATTCCGAGTTGGTCGCAAAGCGAGGAGGACATTCGGTTCGCCTACCGATTGGCCGAAAGCACACGGGGGCGAGTCTTCTTCACGAGCGGTAAGAATCTCGACCGCTTTGTACTTTGGGATTACGTCAACCATCGTCGGGACATCATTGCCTGAGAGACCGATGGGGACTCGATGCGATGCAGTTCACCCGCCTCACTACCCGAGTTCAAGGGGTTGATAGGCATGACGAAGTGCGCCCAGAACCGACGCCTGATCGCCGCAGATCGAGAAAGCGAGCCCCGAGAAATTTCGGAATCCGTTGAGGGCATGGTCGAAATATGACTTTTCAGCGATCTCAAGATATCGCGTTCGAAGTGCATCGGTCATGTCACACACGCCACCTCCTACCACGAGCATGTCGTAGTCGCCAAGGTAGTTGACCATCAGCATCACGATTCCAAGCGCCCTCGCTTGATCGTCAAGCAGTTCGATCGCCAGCGGATCGCCGGCCGAACCGAGCACCCGAAGTTGGCATGCTTTGTCTTTCATCGATCCGACGTGTCGCTGCAGCGGATGGTCTTTCCACTGCGGAAGCGTCAATCGGTACTCGAGTTGATGCGTGAGCGCCGAAAGCGAGATCGCCGATTCGGCGCTGCTGTAGGCGTTGCCAACCTTCTTCTTGCGATCGTGTTCGTAACGGAAAGCATCGCCGGGGAGTAATAAATGCCCGGCATGTCCGGCCCGCCCTGCGGACCCGCGGACGACCTTGCCATCACGAACCTCACCGCCGCCAAGTCCGGTCCCGACGGCGACAAAAAAGAGCGATTGCAGATCGGCACGTGCGGCGACGCGATGGTCTTGTGAGAAGGTGTCGCATACGGCAGCGTCGATCTGGCCGCTGCGGATAGCGAATTCGCCGAGCGCGGCAGCTTGGCCATCTCCGATGTACGACACTCGCAGCCGAGGGCAAGTCGCCGCCAGTCGCAACTGCAATTTCTCGCGAATCGGACACTGATCCCAGAGGTCCGCACGGAGGTTCGGTGTCGTCAACAGCACGCCATCAAGTGTCGCAGGGCCCGGTGTTGCCAAACCGATGTGGGATATCTCCTCGACCGTGCCACCGAGTGCCGCAACGCCCTGGATGACTGCGGTTGCGATGTCTTCAATGGTCGCGTCGGGACCGTCGACGCTGCGAGTTGCAAATTGCGCCGAGATCGCAAGCAACCGGCGGTCTTGGTCTCCGATTGCGATGGTCGAAGTCGTCCCGCCGACATCGACACCAATAAAGTACGACACGATCGATCGACTCCTTTGTTCGCCCATCGGGCCGTAAAACGGAAAGTAAAAAGCTAGAACCCACCACGATTGGAGAACCCACCTCCGCCTCTGCTGCCCCCGCCACGATTCCCGCCGCTGCGACCGCCTCCGCCAAACCCACCCCCTCCACTCCACCGGGGTCCAGACGAGGATCGCCTTTGGCCCGCCTCACGCGCCCGCGCCTGAAGAGCGCCAGCCGCCGCATGGGCCATGGCATTGATCAACACCTGCGTCATGGGATGCGTCGCCACCCGCGTGAATTGGTCGATCACGGACGGACCGATCCGATGTGACCGGCGAAGCCGCTGCCAAATCGCTTCACAGGAGTCGTGCCCCTCGAGCGCCACTCGAAGTTCCTGAATCATGTCACCGGTCCCACTGAAAGTCGATTGGGACGAATCGTAGCCCGCCGAACGAAAACGGCCGATCAAGGTGCCGATCGACTGGAGGTGATCGGTGAGCCGCAGGATCTGCTGCTGCCGCTCACGGACGCCCGAACCGACGTGCTCCATCGAGGACTGAATTCCCTGCAAGTGGGCGACGATCTCATCATCCTCGAGCTCGGTAGTCGCCCGAGCTCGCTCGGCAAGCAGTTTCGAATCGGTCTGCGCGATCCGGTCACGGAACTTGGCGATCGCCTCGTGATAGTAGGGGCCACGAGTGTCTTCAATCTCGGTCAACTCATGCTGCAACGCATCCGATTGGGTTTCGCCCTGTTCGAGGGCTTGCAGGAGAGTTTGCCGCTGCTGCGAAAGCGACTCGGTCCGTTCGATCGCCGCGGGTAGGCCGAGCCGTTGGGCGACGACGTCGCGTCGCCGCTCGAGCTCTTCCATCACCGTGTTGAGCGCCGCTCGGTCCGACGCGATCACTTCACGCATGTGCTTTGGGGTGTTGAGCAGGAATTCGTAGCCTTTGCGGGCTTCGCGATAATCGATGTATCGCCCGAGCCACTGGTCGATGCGACGCGTGACGCCGCGCGATCGGTAGCTCGGCAACCCGAATTGCCGATCGAGGAGGTACTTGAACAGCGCGCTGTTCTCGTAAGCGGGTAATTTACGGACGGCATCCTGTTCGATCTCCGCGAGATTTGCCTCAGCCCTCTGCAGTGCCGACTCGGCTTGGGCCGCGGAATCGGTCAATCGCGCGAACTCGGGATCGTCGGACAGTTCTTGACTCACCCTCTGCGCGGTCTCTCCTTGAGCCTGCATGGCTTGGTCGAGCGACTCGCTTGTCGACTGCAAACGGGCTTCGGCATCGAGTCGCTCGTGGTTGAGCGTTTCGATTTGGTCGAGAAGCCTTCGCGAATGGCGAGACTTTCGTTCGAGTACTTCCTTGATCGACTGCCGAACCTCGGTCCAGGTGCGACGAATCGCCTCCTCGGTCAGTTCGGGTAGATAATGCTGCGCAAGCCTGAGTAGCGCGTCGCCACGACCCTCACTCAATTCGCCCAGTTCCGCGCCGGCTGCGGCCACATGACCCCGAGCTCGTTCGAGCTCATGCTGGGTTTCCTGATAGGCCTGAATCAGTTGTTGATGGACGACGGAACCGGCGACAGCCATGAATGAAAAACCCGATACTTTCGATTGAACCGACGAATCGCGACTGAGAGGAAGTGGCGTTACCAGGTAGTCAGGCGGTTTCCCTGGAGAATCGGGGCGCCCACTCCATCGAGGATCTTTATCTCCGGCGTGAGTGTCCCCCGCTCCTTGATCGCGACCAGCGTTTCCGACAGCAGTCCGTCGGCCGCTTTATCGCGTCCCAAACGCTGGTAAACTTCGCGGGGAACTTCCTCGAGCCAGCGGGAGACGGTATCGATTCGACCCGTTTCGGCGTCTCGGATCCTTTGCGGGACCGCATTGCCCTTGGCATCTCGGGCCTCGACGATCACGTAATAGATCGACAATCGATCACCCATCCCTCGCTCCACCGCACTGGGTTGGCCCGGCGTCGAGACCACATGCACCTCATAGCTCTGAGCCAGCGTATCGACCATCTCGGCGAGCTGGTCGCGAGCGGCGATGGCTGCGGTGACGTCGCCGCCGCG